>CAZZKB010000001.1:0-3979 GCA_964654575.1 Microcaldota archaeon
CTTAGATACATTGGCCCAGAGTCAAATAACGTAGATATTTCCGTAACAGTAAATGGCGGCGGAACTATGGGTCAGGCTCAGGCAGCACGAACTGCAATTGCAAATGCACTCGTACTTTACTTCGATGGCATGAACTTGGCTGAAAAATTCGATCAAATAGACAGATCATTGTTGATTGAAGATACAAGACGTGTTGAATCTAAGAAGTTCAGAGGTCCAAAGGCAAGAGCAAGATTCCAGAAATCTTACAGATGATTTTTTTATTTTTTCCAAATTTATAGTACATAAAAACAAGGTGATTATGGTTGGAATTTCCAGTTAGGTGCTTCACATGTGGCGGGGTTGTCGGCCATTTATATGAAGATTATAAAAACCAGACAAAGGATAAAAAGCCAGAAGTTGTGCTAGATGAACTAGGAGTAAGTAGATACTGTTGCAGAAGAATGTTCATTGCACACGTCGATTTAATACCTAATTTGCTTAAATATCCAAGAACTTAATTTTCCACTTTTTAAAACCAAGTATTTAAAAGAACTACCATAACTATATACACATAAGAATAACCGAATTGGTATTTATGTCTGGTGTTTTGATGAGTAGAAGACTGCGTAAGGGAGCACAAGTTGCATATAGGTCAGCTAGGCTCAAAGACGAAAAACCAGACATGATAGCAACATTACTCGAAGGACCATGTAGAGACATCGCACAGGCAAAAACAAAATTAGATGAAAAACTTGGTCCCCTAACACCAAGTAAGATAGACGATTTAACACAAGGATTGTTTGGCAGAAGAGTATGGAAAGATTATGATTCGGTTATGAGAGAGCATGAAGCTGCGATAGAACAACTTTTGAGAGTGTTGTTTTCCATAGATAGAGCTCAAGGAAACACAATATTTGGAGAGCGTGCAAAAATTCTTGATGCTTGTGGCGGAACTGGAACAGTAGAACAAATAGTAAGTAGGATAGTTGGACAGTTCAGATTTGACAGAATGGATAGCACAATAGTTGATTTTTCAAAATTCATGACAGATTCTGCAAGAAGTAAACTTAGAGGAAAAGTCAGAACAGTAGAGCACAATATGTTGACTGATGAAGCAATACCAGTACATGATGGATTTGATGTTGCCATATTATCGCAAGCTCTTCCATTTTTGTTTGATAGAAGTGAAAAAATCAAATCTGCAGATCCAGAACATGTAAGAAACGCAAACGCCCACAAAGTAGTTAGAATGAGGGTTTTACAAAAATTAGTCGATAAATTACACAATGATGGTCATTTGATAATAATAGATGAAACTCCAATGAAGTATTCTCTTCATGGTAACAAACCTGCTGAAATATTAAGGCAGCTAATATTTGAAATCACCACAGACCTCGTAAACAAAGGAGAAGTAGAAGAGATAGTGCGCGGACTAAACACAGGTGGCGGGATAGAATTGCAATTCGCAGCAGATGTGACAGTTCCAATAGACGGAAAACATGACATGTACGTAATGGTATTTAGGAAAAAGGCAAACATAGAAGTTGCCGTAGTAAGAAACGATTCAAGATACGAGACTGCTAGAAGCGAAGCTAGAAGAAAAGTAGTTGAAATATACAGAAGAATAGATGCAGATATAACAGGTGGAAAGATACATTTTCCAGCAATTGGAGACATAGTAGAGATAAGTGATTTGAACGCAGTAGCAGGGTACAGAGGTAACGGGTCAGTAGCTTTAGTAGATGTTATTCATAGGATAAATAATGGCAATAGAGTAAAAATGCTTGAGGGCCTAGTAGAACAGATTCCGACTGGAAAGGCATTGATAATAGTTGATGAATTCCCAACAGCCAGGGGAGAAGAATTTCCAGGGGCACTCAGTACAAGTCAATTTAGAGGTTTAATGAGCACAAGGTTTGGAAACCAGATGGTTCAAGTTGGAGCAGTTGCAAACCCGATTTCATCAGAAGTAGAAAATATAATGATAGGATACGAATTTAGAAAAATATAAATTTATTTTAATTTAACAGTATTAGATGGTAGTGGAAGAGTAGAATCGAATTCTTTGTACTTTACAAGCACGAAGTAACTAGTAGTTCTCATAACGGATTTTTGAACTTGAATTAGCCGCAATACACGAACCATATCATCCATGTTTTTAGCTCGAACGATGGCAATACAATCAGCTGAGCCAGTAACTGCATATAGAGAATCGACTTCAGGAACATCAATTACGTCCTTAAGTAGGTTTTGATCTTCAAGACCGCTTTTCTTTATCTTGATCATGACTATCGCATGCATATCATAGCCAAGATAGTGATAATCTACATCAGCGCGATATTTTCGAATAACTTTATTCTTCTCAAGTCGCTTAAGTCTTTTTAGAAGCGTGTTTGGATGTAGTTTCAATCGATCTGCAAGTTCACGAATTGGGCGTTTGCAATTTTCCTGAAGTTCCTTTAATATAAGCAAGTCCACCGAATCTACAGTTATTTTCATTATACCACAGTTACAAATTGCTTAAATTTGCAATTTCAATGTATATAAAAATAGTTGTATATTTAAACTTATTGGTAAAAAGTAACCTAAAAGTAAGTAAAGCTAAATAAGCAAATGGATTATAAGTGTTTTTAAACAATATGAGATAAAGTAGGATGCAAAGGGGCCGTGAGGTAACCTGGTATCCTGCAAGCTTGGGGACGAAAATCGACCTGAGGTTGACGAAGGTCGACAACGCTTGGATGCTTGTTATCTGAGTTCAACTTTTCAACTACAAAAACCTGCGGTTGAGAAGAATTTATCTCAGCGGCCCCATTTTTAGCAACTTCAAAGCGAAGTTGCATATACAGGAGGAATGAAACTATGGATAAGACTGGATTGCCTCTAAAACAAGAGGTATTTTTGGAAGCTGGTGTCCACATTGGAACCAAGATTAGAACAAGTGATATGAGAGATTTCGTCTTCAAACGAAGAGACGATGGACTTTTCATATTGGATTTGAGAAAAACTGTCGATAGATTAATGGCAGCTGCAAAACTTCTCTCTAAATACAAACCAGAGGAGATAACAGTAGTTGCTTCAAGAGTCTACTCGAGTAACCCTGCAAGCAAATTTGCAGCATTAACTGGTGCAAACATAGTAAAGGGGAGATTTATTCCTGGAACTATGACAAACATGACTTGCTCTGTTTTCATGGAGCCAAAGATAATTTTCGTCTGTGACCCAAAGGGTGAACGAGAAGCAGTTAGCGAATGTGCAAAGAATGGAGTTCCAGTAATTGCACTCTGTGATACAGACAACGAAACTAAATTCATTGACTTGGTAGTGCCAATCAACAATAAAGGTAAGAAATCTTTGGCTTTGATATTCTATGTCTTAGCAAGAGAGATGATGATGGCTCAGGGCAAGATTAAGTCATATGAAGAATTTACATATGATGTAAACTACTTCGAACAGATACTGCCAGATGAGGAAAAGAAAGTAAGCCCAGAAGAAAAAACAGAAGAGGCAGTTACTCAAGAGGCAGTAAAGGAAGAAGTTGCAGCAGCACAGAGTGAAGCACCTTCTGAAGAGCCAAAGAAATAGTAAAACTTTTTTTTCTTAATTCTAATTTTATTTCGACTTTGTATTTTGTAATTAAACAGTTGAAAATATAAAAAAGAAAACGACACTACTTTGAAGAGTTTGTCTTATTAGCATTATAAGCATCAATACATGTGAGTCGATAAGAGTCATCGTCTATTTGATCACATATTGAAACATTCGAGTATTTCTTTGCAGATTCTAGATAGCATTTGTTCATCCAGTTGTAGTTTAGAACACTGTGGCAAGTAGATACGTTAAGATTTTCTGGAGAGTATATCAAAACACCCTGATAACAAACAATTCGAGAGCCAGTTTGTTCGATAATATCACAAGCAGAAGGATCGCCAAACTTCTTTGCGAATTCAAATGCACAATCAAAGCGACTGTTACTTGCCAAAGTGTGTATTTGTGA
>CAZZKB010000001.1:4079-18476 GCA_964654575.1 Microcaldota archaeon
GAAGAGCATTGATCAGATTTTGAAATAGATGATTTGCACCCAAGCGAAACGGAATTAAGAGTAATCAGATTGCATGCACTTGGAGAAGATCGATTTTGGGCATATGAAAGTAGACATGATTGATCTGAAGAACAACGAGATGGATCGGAGTGAAGATATGCAGAACACAGATCGTAATTAGATGAGCCAAAACACGAATCGATAGACGATTTGCAAGAATTTCGATCAGAGGATAAAAGACCATCACATAACTCAGTTGAGTTTCTAGCTTGAGCAAACTTAACCAAACATTGTTTTTTGATCGAATAGTTTAACAGCGAAGTACATGCATCAAGTGATGAGTTTGAGATTTGCCTAAAGCATTCTTGTTTTACACTTACATTTAGAGCAGCACATTCCTCGAATGATAAGTCCGAAACTGCTTTTGAAAACTGACAAGAACTGTCGCAAGTCGTATTTGATTGGTTTTGCTGCGGAAGCTGTGGAGTAGTTTGATTAGTAGTCGAATTTGTAATATTGTTGAGAGTCGTATTGTTTTGTTTTTGTGGAGAAGTGAATGCTGAAGGTAGTACGAATAAAATACCTACTAGTACGATTGCCAAAACAACTAAACCACCAATTAACATTGAATTAACTTTTGGAGCGTTTTTATTTGCCATGCACTAGCAATAGAAAAGTAAATTTAAAAAGTAGATGAATTGATTTTGCTTAAACCGTTCCTTTGACAAATCGAATATATCGGGCAAATTGAACATTTTGGATTTCTTGGAGTGCAGATGGTTTGTCCAAATGCAACGAAAGCTCGATTTAGTTTTGATGCATAAGCTGACGGGATGATAGCATTTAGTACGACTTCTGTCTTAATTGGAGTTTTCGTATTTACAAGCCCAAGACGATTGCTGATACGGTGAACATGCGTATCGACCCCGATTGTTGGGGTGCTATAGAGACGGGCCAAAACAATATTTGCAGTCTTTCTTCCCACACCAGGAAGAGTTAGCAACTCATCTAAAGTTCTTGGAAAAGATTTGGATTTTGAAAGTATTTTGGAGAGTTCTTTTAGGTATCGTGCTTTTGTTCTAAAAAATCCAACTCCATAAAGGATACTCTCTAAACGGGAAACAGAAAGAGCAGAAACTTCGAGAGGTGTTTTTGCAATCGAGAACAAACGATCAAGAGCTAGAATAGTAGTCTCGTCCTTTGTCCTTGCTGAGAGCATAGTGAATACTAATACTTTAAACGGAGATTCGCAACTAGCAGCTTCAGCACGATAGACAGCTGCATCGTGTGTTTTGGAGAGATTTTCCATTTTTTCTAGAAATACCTCTATATTAAGAAGAAATTTCTTATTGGGCATATCAAAAGATAAAAAGCCTATTATTTATTAGCTTGATCATGAAGGCGACTGCAACAACTAATGCAAATATAGCATTGATAAAATACTGGGGTAGGAGAAATGATGAATTAGTACTACCCACGAATAATTCCATATCATTTACAATGGACGATCAACTAAAAACAATAACAACAGTAGAATTTGATGAGAAATTAAAAGAAGATCAACTTTTCATAGATGAAGAAGTGGCAAAGAAGAAAGAAGTTGAAAGGGCATCAAAATTCTTAGATGTCGTACGTCAAATGGCAAAAATAAATACAAGAGCAAAAGTACACTCGCAAAATTCTTTCCCTCGCTCAGCTGGATTAGCTTCTTCAGCTTCAGCATTTGCCGCACTAGCGGTTGCAGCAAGCAATGCAGCAGGACTAAAATTAGATCAAAAGCAGTTGTCAATGCTTGCAAGAAGAGGTAGCGGGTCAGCATCTAGATCTATTCATGGGGGAGCTGTAGAATGGATCGCCGGAAGCAAAGAGGATGGCTCAGATTGCTTTGCAAAACAGCTTTCATCAGAAGGAAAATGGACTCACTTGAGGAATGTTATTGCGATAACGAATTCGCATGAGAAGAAGGTCGGCTCAGCAGATGGAATGAAACAAACAATAAAAAGCTCACCGCTATACAAAGCAAGGCTCGCTTCGGTCGAAGAAAGATTGAAGATAGTAAGAAATGCGATTGAAACTGTGGATTTCGAATCCATGGCTAGTGCAATAATGCAGGAGAGTAACAACATGCACGCAACAATGATGGACAGCTGGCCACCGATAGTGTATCTTAATTCTACATCATTTGAGATAATTGAAAAAGTACTTGAACTGAATTCTAGATACGGAAAAAATGTAGCGGCATATACTTTTGATGCTGGACCTAATGCACATGTTTACACAACAGCCAAATATGAAAAGGAGATTTTCGAGATGTTGCAAGGAATGAATGGTGTTGAGAAAGTAATGATCGCAAAAGTAGGCGAAGGTGCAAAAACACTAAATAAACATCTTTTCTAGAAAGAGTCGATAAACTCGACTAGTA
This sequence comes from Microcaldota archaeon, assembly GCA_964654575.1. GTDB lineage: Archaea > Micrarchaeota > Micrarchaeia > Anstonellales > Bilamarchaeaceae > Bilamarchaeum. The sequence continues at coordinate 6,502 of CAZZKB010000001.1, forward strand.
GTTTAAATTTTAATTATTTTTTTCCAACTATTTTTGTGCAGATCGTGTCCTTGCCGCTGATTAGTGCCTCAAGTCTTTGAGGATGATTAAAATTGAAGATATATGAATCGGCTTTGCATGAGAGGAGTTCTTCGATTTTGCCGCGCATCCCGCCTGTTACGTCTCCCGGAACAGTACGGATCGATTTTGAAATGACAGAAAAATTCTTTGAATCTATTTTTGGGATAACCTTGCCATTTTCATCAAGAACCCCATCAACATCACTCCCAAGAGCTATGAAATCAGCCTGACTTGAAAGATATGATACAATCTGATCACCTGAGCAGACAGACCCCAATAATTCAGTATCTGGAACCGCATCTCCATATAGCACGGGAAGAAAACCATTTTCTAAGTATTCGAGTGGAATTTGACTAAAATCACAAATACGACCATTTTTTTGCAAGATTATAGATGAGGGTGGAATTGAAATTGCAGGAATCTTTTGTTCAAGAAATGCGTTGCACAGTAGTGACGATAATTCAGAGCATGAAGAGTGCGTTAGTGCATAACCATATCGCCCATCATCATCGGAAATTCCTCGCTTAAGACCATATTTGAGGGCCAATGGGTGACCAAAAGAACCTGCGCCATGAACAATAAGAATATCACGAACTCCAGAATTCCATATATTTGAGATAGATTTGGCAATAGATTTGATGACTTGAGAGCGAGCTTGCTTAAATGAAGACTTATCAGTAATAGCACTTCCACCGATTTTAATGATTTTCATAAAGAAAATAGCCAGGATTAAGTTTAAAAAACGAATTAGGACAATAGAGAATAGATTTAAGGTATTTAATTTTAGCAATAGAGGAGATAAAATATGAAAACTATTGACGCAATCGTAGAAGGTGGAAAGGCAAGTGCAGGTCCGCCACTAGGACCAGCATTAGGTCCATTAGGAGTCAATGCAGCACAAGTAGTTGCAAAAATAAATGAAGCAACAAAAGAATTTGCTGGCATGAAGGTTCCGGTAAAGGTTTTAGTAGACCCAAAGACAAAAGCATTTACAATCGAGGTCGGCTCACCACCAACAGCTGAGATAATAAAGAAAGAAGCTGGTGTTGAAAAAGGTGCAGGAAACCGAGAAGCAATGGCTGGCAACATAGCATTGGAAAGAATAGTAAAAATTGCCAAGGCAAAGAAAAACTCACTTGGTAAAGGAGTAAAGGAAGTCACAAAAGAAATGCTAGGTTCATGCCTAAGTATGGGCATTAGTGTAGATGGAAAAAATGCAGGAGAGGTAATAAAGGAAGTTAATGAAGGGAAACACGATACTCTCTTCTAACTTTCTTAAAAATGGCGACCTTGATGAAAAAAACCATCTTCATAAGCCTGATAATAATTTCCCTGCTTTCAATATCTTTTGCTTCTTTAATAAGCCAAATAAGTTTTGATGGACCTATTTCTAGCAAACCTTTGCAATATCAAAATGGACTTGTAGTTACAATGGACAATGGAAAAATTGCAATGATTGATCAAAGTAATATAAAAAAATGGCAAGTTCAACTAGATAGTACTCCGACATCAACGATAATCAATGACAATTCTGTTGTTGTCTCTACAATAGCAGGAAGAATATACAAAATAGACAATGGCGGACACGTTCTCTGGCAAACTAGATTGGACACAACTCAAAATGCCACAAAACTGTTTGGAATTAGTGGAAATCAAAAGTACATTTATGCAAGTGCTGACAATGGTCTTTACATAGTTGATAAAGATGGCTCAATAAGAGCTAAGATAATGACTTATAATGCAACAATTGCAACTACCCCATACACTGGAGACAATTTTGCAATAGTTGGTTTTGATAACACACTTGCTAGAGTATCTGAAACGGGAACAGTAACATGGAGAGCTCAACTAGATGGTAAGGTTTGGACTTCAAGCCCAAAAAGCGATGGAGCGAATATTTACATAGGCGCACTTGATTCGAAAGTGTATTCATTTTCAATCCAAAATGGGAATAAGAATTGGGAGTACGATTCAACAGACTGGGTGCTTGATAGTCCTGCAATTGCAGATTCAACATTATATTTTGCAGATAATAACGGGCAAGTATTTGCACTAGACACAACATCTGGATCACAAATATGGAATACAAAAGTAGGTTTAGGAACACGCACAGCAATCGAGATAGCCAATGTTGGAGGACAGGGAGCAATATTACTAAGTTCAGATGATAAAAGCATATATGCAATAGAGAGAGATAATGGACAAATTATATGGAAGGAGAACCTAGGTTCAGTACCTTCGACAGCAACATATAGCAACAACAAAATTGCAGTTGGAACAAGCGATGGTACACTTTACTATTTTAGTGCCGAGAGATCCTGTTCAATAAACGAGCCAAAAGATGGTACAACAGTTGGTTCAAAGGAAATAGAAATTTCGGGAAAAGATATATCTGAATCAGGCGGACAGCAAGTACAAGTTAAAATAAATGATGGAGATTGGTCTGACGCACAAACAGACTCTGAAGATTGGTTATTTGTAATAGACCCTAAAATCAGCTTCAATAGCGGAATAAATACAATATCCTGTAAAGTAAACGACAATGCAGGCGAAGAAACAGGAGATGTGTACACCACAGTAAGCGTAAATTACGACCAAAGTAAAACTCCGAGCAATTTAGTAGTTACAACATCAGCAAACCCAATTGAAAATGTGCCATTTACAGTGTACGTCAATGATGGGGATGATGGTTCTCCAGTAAATAGGTTCGGGATAGAGATAAATGGTCAGATCAAAAACGGGAGCAAAAACACGACCTTGACTCTACCTGCTGGAAGCTATAAGGCAGTTGTCAAAAAACTGGGATTCTATGATTCAATAGTAACCATAAATGTCGCATCGACAGGCACAAGCCCAGTAGTAATTTTAGTCATAGTAATAGCAGTACTTGCAATAGTCTGGGCCCTTTGGACTAAGGTGCTTAAAGACAAATTCGCAAGTAAAAAATAATCTTTTTTCTGTTTCTTTTTAATCTCTTTTTACCAAATTATTCTACAGTAACTGCTTTAGCTAAATTTCGCGGTCGATCTGGATTGATTCCGCGATTGACACTTACATAGTAAGCTAACATTTGTAGAGGAATTAGAAGTAAAAATGGAGATAATTCTGTTTTAGCAACAGAAGGAAGAGAAATATGAAAATGACTTTCGGAAATTATCTGCTGATCGTTAGTTATCGAAAAAATCTTTGCTCCTCTTGCCTTTGCTTCTTTTAGATTTCCAAGTAATTTCTGACTTGATTCATCGTTGATACCAAGGACAATAACTGGAGTACCTTCTGAAATTAGACTAAGCGTACCGTGCTTTAGTTCTCCGCCCGGATAGGCTTCTGAGTGAATGTAAGTGATTTCCTTAAATTTTAGAGAACCTTCCAGTGCTAGAGGAACAAACTTGCCTCGCGCAATAAAGAATGCATGTTCTGATTTTGATAGTAGTGGAGAAATCTTCTTAATTTCTTCTTCGACTGAAAGCGAACGCTCGAGAATGCTTGGAATTTCGTTCGCAACTTCTTCTCCAAATACAAGAGAATATGCAAGAGCCATTTGAGCAGAAAATGTCTTTGTAGCAGCAACTGCAACCTCTGGCCCGCAATTTAGGAATAATACTTGATCTGAGACGTTGGTAATTGATGAATCGACAACGTTTGTTATTGATAATACAGCAGAGCAGTATTTTTTTGCATATTTGATTGCGGAAAGGACATCTGCAGTCTCTCCACTTTGACTGATTGCTATAATTAAAGTTTCTGAGTCTGATTTAGCGATCAGTTGGTAGTCGCTTGCTATGAAAGCTTGACTTGAATAGCCTTTCTCGTTAAGTAGATATGAAAAAAGAAGAGCACAATGATATGATGTGCCACAGGCAAGGATGTGGATTTTTTTGTGTTTTGAAATAAGATTTTTTGCAGATGAAAGATCAGAAGATAGAGTTTTTACTAAAGCGTGAGGTTGATCGTGAATTTCTTTTAGCATAAAATGCTGATAAGTACCCTTTTGAACTGATTCCGAATTCCAGTCGATTGTCTTTTGAGTACGCGCGATACCATTTCCGTTTATATCGAAAAGTGAGTATTCATCCTTTGAAATGATTGCGCAATCACCATCTTCGAGAATAATAAATGATTTTGTATAAGGTAATGCCGCAGCAATATCTGAAGAGCAGAACATATCGCCTTTCCCTAGTCCGATTACAAGAGGACTGTTCTTCTTGGCCAAATAGATTTCATCTTTCGAATTTTGAGGCATGATGACAACAACTGCGTATGAGCCTTCGATTTGATTAAGTGCAGAAAGAAAAGCCTCTTTTGGAGACACGGACTTTAGGTTTTCTTCGATTAAATGAGCTAAAACCTCTGAATCTGTACCTGAATTGAATTTATGGCCTAAATTTTCCAATTTTGAGCGAAGTGGGAGGTAGTTTTCAATAACACCATTATGAACCAAAATAACGCTCTTTTTGCAATCATAATGCGGATGTGCATTCTGATCAGTAACTGAACCATGAGTTGCCCAACGAGTATGGCCAATGCCCAAATGACCATTTAATGAACGGAAGTTGAGTCGATTGGAAACTTCTTCGACCATGCCGACTCCTTTGACAATGTTAACTTGGTTATTTTCATAGACTGCGATGCCTACTGAGTCATATCCCCTATATTCGAGTCTTTTTAGCGAGTCTACAAGTATTTCTGATGCGCGTTTTGGACCGATATATCCGATAATGCCACACATAGGAAAGAAATTGGTTTGATTTGTTTTTAAAGCCACTATTAAAAAATTTTTAGTATTATTAAAATATATTTATAGTAGGTAACAAACGTAAATAATCGACTGGTGAAAGAGATGAAGATAGTAGATGACGAGGGAAATAGTGTTGATTCTAGAGAACTGGACAAAAAAGAGTTTGGATCGCTTAGTCCAATACGAATTGAGATACTAAAACTACTAAGAACTGAACAAATGTATCCGGCGCAGGTGGCAAGAAAACTTGGCTTGGATGTTCAGGCAATATATTATCACATAAGAGAGTTGGAAAAATCGAGATTAATCGAATTTGTCGAATATGGAGAGCGCAATGGAGCAGTGGCTAAGAAATACCAATCAAAGGATGATTCGTATTTTATTAGAATAAGCGATAGCTGGAAGAAAACAAATCAAACGCAGCGAAAAGTGCCAAAATACTTTGAACAGTTTGCAAAAGGCGGATATTTTAATGGAATTATGGTCGTCGGTTCACCAGAGCCACATGGAAAATACCGCGCCCGTGCGAGTGAACTAGGAATGCTAGAGTTGTCGATGTGTCTTGGGCAGTATGCAACATTTGACTTTCCAATGTACGTACTAGATACACAGCTTAAGGCAGAGCAGCGCAAACTCAACATGATAATGGCCGGTGGACCTAAGGTTAATACGGCAGTTGCAGAGATAAATAACTCATTACCAATTAGGTTTGAAAAAGACAATTTCGAAGTTTACAGTACGATATCTGGAAAGAAATATAGTGAAAATATTGGAATTATAGAATTAGTTGAAAACCCATATTCAAACGGAAAGAAAATACTTCTAGTAAGCGGTCTAAATCAGAATGGAACTAGGGCTGCGGTTATTGCATTAGTTAAGAAAATGAACGAACTGGAAGAGGGAAATTTGTTTGATAGAAAGAAATTAGCCAAAGTTGTTGAAGGTTTTGATGAAGATGGAGATGGAATAGTTGATCAGGTGGAAATAAAAGAGTAAAGAAAAAGGAAAACGAAAAAATTATTCTTTTGGTACAAAAGTAACTTCAGCAGTGTCAGGATTGTAGAGGGCAAGAGTTATTGTTTCCCCGTTTTTGGTCAGTTCACGAATGTCCTCTGCTGAAGCCAATAACTTTCTTTTAACAGCAAGTACTACATCCAAATCAGTGTCTAAGATTACAATATGACGATTGCCACCAGCTTTGCCAACTCCAGCAACATGACCACCGCCAAAGAAGCCAGCGTATCTAAGTGAACCGACTGCTGTAAGGGAGAGACCGCCACCATTTGTCGCGTGTCTAAAGTCTTCAGTAACACAGAAAAGTTCGTTTGGACTTGCATCGAATATAGATCGAGGATCGTTTATTGCACCTAATCGATATGGATCATAATAAAGAATAGCATGAGAAAACTGTTTTTCTGGAGTAATACCACGAGAAAGTGCAGTAGTCCAAATGTCAACCATTGTTGCCCTTAAAGCTCTGAATATATTATCTGGATCAGGCTGATTTGTAGATAGCCATTCAAGATCGACAAAACCGTTAGCCCATTGACCCCAATTTTCAAATGTTGGATGAACTTCATTTCCAAGACCATGAGAATCTAACATTGCAGCCGCATTTGTAACTTGTGAACGAGCATTCCATCTAGAGCGAACATCCGGATCACTAATTACTGCTACAGCATGTGGAATTGAGTCAGTAATGTGGTCAATTTGTGGATCGTCAGCACGCGTTCCGTGAGTGTGAAGTGCGTGTGCAGTTGCTTCACCACCGCAAGATTTGTGAGTTGAAACAAAACCTCGACCAAGAGGACTTAGAACTCTAAAAACTCCACCATTGCGAACTACTGAACCAGCAGTTCTTTCGTGGATTGTGTTAAACCTAAGCGACAATACAAGGTTAATGATTGCAGATCTAGCATCAACACAGTGCTTTAGACCAACTTCATACTCACCATGTTCTGGATGCTCAAGAGCGCCAAACCGATCTACATATTCACGAACAATGCCCACTACCCTAGAATTACCCAACTGCAAAGCACGAAGAGAAGTTTCAATAGATAATGGAGTTCCGTCTTTGATGCAACCAATAACACCTTCAACAAGACCTCGATTTTCAGCAGAAGAATAAAAATCAACTTTTTTACCAGAAAAATCTCTTCCCAATTGATCTAAGTACGTATTTCTAACTCGCCTAGTTGTTTGTTGCATAATAACACCAAATACTGACATTAAAACCGCTAAGACCAAAAAACTGGACAAATCGATTTTAATGTCACTCAATGAATAATATTAGAGTTATAAACTATTTATAAAACTGTCGAAAAGTGGAAAAATAAGGTTTTTAAACATTGCAACAGAAAGGAAATTTAAATTCTGTAAAGCGAGAGTGAAAACCATGAATGCAGACGAAGTTATGAACAAATTAATGGAAGGGAATTCGAGGTTTGTAAGTGGAAACATGAGCCAGAAGAACTTTGGCCCAAGAAGAGAAGAACTAAAGAGTGGTCAACACCCAATGGCAACAGTAGTTTGCTGCTCTGATTCACGAGTTGTCCCAGAATTCATATTCGATGTAGGCCTTGGAGACATATTTACAGTAGTAAGCGCAGGTAACGTAGTCGATAAGATCGGAATCGGATCAGTCGAATATGCAGTCGGACATTTACACACCCCAGTTTTAGTAGTAATGGGACATGAAAAATGCGGTGCAGTAAAGGCAGCATATAACAATCACAGCGAATCAAACATAACTGCAATAGTGAAGAAAATTGCACCAGCAGCAAAGAAAGCAAAGAAGGGCGCAGACGAAGCAACTGAATGCGAAGTAGCGGCAAACTTCAATGTCAAGGCAGTTATTAGAAAGTTAAAGAGCAGTCCAATAGTTAAGGAAAAATTAGAAAAAGGAGAATTGAAGATTGTTGGACTAAAATATCACCTAGATGGTACACTTGAAGTAGTATCTAAGTAAATTTCAATTTCTTTTTAATTTTTTAGATTCAATACATAATTATGGAAAAAGTACTTATTTTATCGGGGAGCAAAAGCGATGAAGAAATTGCAAAACAGGCAATGGACGTACTAAACGCATTTGGAATACCAAATAAATACGAAGTTGCAAGTGCACATCGAAATCCGGATAAAGTAGATAATCTAGTCAAACCATCGACTGCTAGTGTGTTTATTGCGATTGCAGGACTCTCAGCAGCCCTACCAGGAGTTGTCGCAGCACGAACAACAAAACCAGTAATAGGGATACCAGTAAATGCAGCTTTAGATGGTCTTGACGCATTGCTCTCAGTTGCACAGATGCCACCAAATGTCCCAGTAGCCGCAGTTGGAATCGGAATGGGTAAAAATGCAGGACTATTAGCAGTTCAGATATTGGCACTAAGTGACCCGGCAGTTGCTACAAAACTATTGGAATTTAAAGAAAAACTAAAACAATAATTTTTTCTTAGATATTATTCTTCAGATTATTCTTTTATTGAATCGAACTTTGGATCTGGACAGGTTTTTATTTTTGAGAGTTTTTCAAAATATTCTTTTGGTAGAAATTCTTTGCCTAAAAGAATTCGATTTAAATATCGTTTTGTAGGGCCAACACATTTTGTCGAGATTTTGTTTCCCAAATATACGTATGCTTCTTTTTCTTGGCCATCAAAGATTACCGTAATGATGCAACGAGTGTAGAGAATCGGAACGTGTTCATATTGATCTAATACTGAAAATGCTTTCTCATCTAAATCGTAAAGAACGCCATGAACAGTAGAAATCGGGTTTTTTGCAATGTTTGCATACGCAGCATTTGTGGCATGATCATCTGGAACATTAAAAACTAACTTATGACCAGATAGTTGAGCTGATCCAATAAGACGACATGAACCGAAATCCCCAATACGAGCATGCATTTGGTTTGGGTTCATGTTTGAACCATAGGCAAAGTAGAGCATATTTAAGGATATAGATAGCATTAATTATAGATATTTTTATTCAAATGTCTAGATTAAATAGCATAAAATTAATGGTGTAGAAAAAATGGCGGATTCAGAAAAAATGTTTCAGCTCAAGCGGCAATTAAGAAAGCTTGAGGAATACCGGGGGAGTGGTACTGAGCTTATATCAGTATACATACCTTCAGGTTCGCCAATTCATGAAATGGGAAATAAACTAAGAGAAGAAATGAGCCAAGCTAGCAACATTAAGTCAAAATCCACAAAACTTAATGTTCTTGGGGCATTAGAGCGAATACTAAACCACTTCAAAATATATGGGAATAAACCTCCAAAGAATGGAATTGCTATTTTTTGTGGCAACGTTTCAGATAATGCAGCTAAAACAGATATTGAATTATTTTGGCTAGAACCACCAGAACCACTTGCAATAGGAGCATATCGTTGTGATAGTAAATTTTTCCTTGAGCCACTGCAAACGATGATGGGCTCAGCAGATTCTTATGGAATAGTAGTCTTAGATGGAAGAGAGGCAACCCTTGCGATAGTTAAGGGCACATACATCACAATAGTCAAAAAAATAGCTTCAATGGCACATGCAAAAATAAACAAAGGAGGACAGAGTCAGCGAAGATATCAGCGTATCATTGAAGAAGAAATAGAATACTACTACAAAAAAGTTGGAGAAGCCATGGACGATGGCTTTTTAGGCAAAGTTAAAGGAGTTGTAGTGGGAGGCCCAGGGCCAACAAAAGAAAATTTTGTCAAAATGAGTCCCTTTAACTACCAGATAAAAATCATGGGAGTCGTAGATACTGGCTACACTGAGGAGTATGGAGTTAGAGAAGCACTTTCTAAGAGCGAAAGCATACTCGATCAGCAAGAAGCAGTAAAAGAAAAAATACTAGTTGACAGATTTATCAAAGAAGTCGTAAGCGATGGCCTTGCAGCGTATGGTGAGAAGGAAGTTCGAAATGCAATTGAAACCAGACAGGCTGAGAAAATACTGATTTCTGAAGGTCTTAGCTATACTACAGTTTTCTATAAGTGCACAAACTGTAGTACAGAGGGAAAGAAATCATATAGAGAACAGCCTCTTGAAAACATACCATGCACTTCTTGTAATGGGCAGATGAAAATGCAGACGAAAGAGCTATTACTTGATGAATTAACTATGATGGCAAATCAAAATGAGATTCCAGTAGAGATTATTTCAACAAATACTGCTGAAGGAAACCAATTCCTAAGTGGTTTTGGTGGTCTTGGCGCATTTTTAAGGTATAAATCGAGATAAACTAACCAAGTGGATAGTAAAGGAATATAAAGACTAATTGGAGCTACTTAAATCAAGTGATTATTATGGCAAACAAAGTAATTGTTTATTCAGCCGAATGGTGTCCATGGTGCCACAAAGTCATGGATTTTTTGAAGCAGAATAAAATAGAATTTGAAATGAAGGATGTTGATAACCCTAAGAACGCTGAAGAATCAGTAAAAAAGAGCGGCCAGGGCGGAATTCCAGTAACTGATGTCGATGGCACAATAGTTATTGGATTTGATCAGAAAAAACTCAAGGAGTTACTTGGGATAAAAAGTTAATACAATCAGAAATTTTTATTATTTTTAATTAATTTTTGTTTAAAGAATTTACTTTGTTTAAAAGGTTAAAAATTTTAGTATTGACTACTAGGCCTTCTGTTTCTTCTTCGATCATTATGACCAAAACCGCGATTCTCTCCAGACTGATGATGAGGCCGATCGTGTCTCGAATCTCCTTGGTTAGACCTACGAGAATAGTTGTCATTTCTTGATCTATCATTAGTTCTGGCAAATGGATTTCCGCCTCGCTTCATCCATGCAAAATCAGCATGATCTTCATTCATACGCTCTTCTCTTGATTCTGTCTTTAGTACAAAACTGATAGCCTTTCCGCTGTGGCCCATTCTTCCAGTACGACCAACCCTATGAAGATGAAGCTCTTCAGTCTGTGCCTGATCATAATTAATTATTAAGCCCAAATTATCGATGTGAAGACCTCTTGAAGCAACGTTTGTTGCTACAAGGATACTAAAATGCCCTTTCTTAAAATTTTCTAGAACAGAATTTCTTGAGGCTTGACTCATATCACCCTGAAGCATGCCGACCTTAAACCCATCCTGATAAAGTTTGTCCCGTATTTTTTCAACACCGAATTTCGTTTCAACAAAAATTAGTGTCTTAAGACCCATATGTTCACGCAAAACACGAACTAAATGAGAGAACTTTTCACGTGGAGTTGTCTCGACAATTTCTTCAGTGATTGTTGAGGCGACATGTTGTTCACCAACTTCAATATGAATTGGATTGTTGCAATCGCGAACCATGCGCATAACATTATCATCGATTGTTGCTGAAACCAGAACTGTTTGTCTTTGTTTTGGAAGCAAGCCGATTATTTGATCTAAGTCATCCTTAAAGCCTAAGTCAAGCATTTGATCGGCTTCATCAAGAACGAGAATGTTAAAAGAACTAACAACTATTTCTCCTCTTCGGTAAAGATCTAAAAGTCGGCCAGGAGTTGCTACTAATATATCGACACCACTTCGAAGTTCGTCGGATTGAACATTAATGCTCTGACCACCATAAACAACGCGAACTTTTAAAGAGTGAAATTGACTTAGATTTGAGACTTCGGTACAAACTTGAATAGCCAGTTCACGAGTTGGTGCTAAGACAAGCACTTTTGAAGATGAGTTTTGAGTTAGTTTTTCTATAATGCCGATTCCAAAGGCAGCAGTCTTTCCAGTTCCAGTTTGACTTCTTACAATCAAGTCCTTACCGGAAATTATTTGGGGAATAACCTTTTGCTGTACCTGCGTTGGGTTTGTATAGTTTAATTTTCTTATTGCGTTAAGTGTTCTTTCAGATAGATTCAAATTTTCAAATTCCATTTTATCACATATTTTTTACTCTAGATTGTCGAATTACAATTTCGACATAATTGACACTTGTCTGATTTTTGGCAAGCGAAGCATCGCAAGCAGAATTAGTCAAATTTATATGAGGATTTCCACTCTTGACACTTGATCTGCTTTACTAAAGCAGAGAGTTTAATGATATTAATACTCAGGTTGGTTTTTAGAAGGTTTGCGATTTGCCAGGTTCTAAAATCTGGACATGTTTACACCAAGATTTAAACTTAAGTGGGTTTGTGGTGTGAATTGGAATGAGGATTTCGGGGGAGATTT
>CAZZKB010000002.1:0-2926 GCA_964654575.1 Microcaldota archaeon
CCAGCATGGCTAAAATCTTCAATCGAAAAAGGGATTAGGGTGCTCTGATGACTAGGACAAAATTTGTTTCACGAGAAAAATATGTTAATTTTGTTGAGAAAGCAGAGGAATTTTATGAAGCGATGATTGATGCTGCTCAAAGAGGCAACAATGATGCGTGTGCCTCGGCAGCAGTTCATTGTGCAATTTGCTATAGCGACGCATTAACAGTACAAAAGCTTGGTAAAAAGTCAGCTGCACAGAACCACATAGAAGCAGTCATATTACTTAAGGAGACAAAAACATCAGATGATTCTGAAAAGAACCGAATTTGTGAGAAGTTAGCAGAAGTACTAACCCTCAAAACAGCTGCTGAGTATGAAGATCGCAAAATAAGCAAAGCAGAAGTAGATAAAGCCCGAAATAATGTTGAAAAGATTAGGAAATTTATCAAAGATGAAATTGAAAAATCGAAAATATTCTAAAAATCACAATAGTTCTCCTCTAGCCTGCTCGATTTGAATTCTTCCTACGTCCTGCTTTCGCCTAAATTCAGGCAGAATGGCATTTGAAAACCGAAGTGGCAAGAGTGCATCGAAAATTTCCTCCATTAATGAGAAATATAGCTCTGCCTTTTTCTTGTCCTTTCGCCTTAGAGATTCGTACATTTCTCGCTTTAGTTCGCCAATTGCGTCCAAAAGGCCGTTTAGGTATGGAACATCAGGGATATCCAATTCTTTCTGAGAAGGAAGTTTACCGGTTTTAACTGCGTATTGAACGATCATTGCCTCAGCATATTGCTGCAAGACGTGATCGACTTGACTTGGCAACTCTTTTTGATACGGAAGCAATTTGGAAAGGTCTTTTTTAGCTTCAGCAAGGTTTTTTTCTGCTTCGCTAAAGTCATGAGCATGGAGTGCCTTGATTGCGTTAGAGCAGTTTCTAACGATTTTACGGTTTTCGGTTAATACCAAATCCAGCTGCTCTTCAAGCGCAAAAAGATTTTTTTCGATTTTTTCGATTCCGAGTTTTGAAGCCATAAAGAATAAGGGTGACTAAAGGAATATAATCATGAGCAAACTAGATTATTCTATGGATGTTGTTTTGTCAGTCGGTGGAAGCATGGTTAATCCGGATGGTAAGCCGGATGTTTCATTTCTAAGGAACTTTTCAAAGATAATAAGTCAGACTAAAGGGAGAGTTGGGATATTAACTGGAGGAGGCTTTAGCGCTCGACTTTTTGCTAACGCAGCACGAGACCTAGGCTCAAGTGAATACGATGCGGATAATATTGCGATAATTTCGACAAAGCAGAACGCAGCAATTGTTGTAGCTGCTTTAGTTAGTGCTAACGTGGACGTAGATCGCAAAGTGTATGATAATTTCGATGATGCAAAGCGATCAGTAAATAGAGTCGTCGTTATGGGCGGAACAATACCTGGGATCACAACTGACACCGATGCCGTGTTGCTTGCCGAATCGATGGGTGCTAAGAGATTACTTAACGTTAGCAATGTTGATGGAATTTATGACTCAAACCCGAAAACTAATCCAAAGGCAAAAAAATTTTCAAAGATGAATTATGAGCAATTGATTGAACTAGCCAATAAAGAGGATCAGCGAAAGGCTGGAACGAATTTTGTGTTTGATATGCTAGCATGCAAATTGATAGCCAGGTCTTCAATTGAGACGCATTTTGTAAGTGGCAAGAACCTAGACGATATAAAGAATGCGATTGAAGGAAAAAAGCATAATGGGACTGTCGTTGGATAACTATTTCTTATTTTATTATATTAAACTAGAGTAGTCTTGAGAGTTCATTATTTAGAATCAGAAAACTAAGATAAAAAAAATATGAAGAAATTTAGCCTTTTAAGTATTTAGCAACTTCTTTGTCAGAGAGTGAAACTAGCTTTTTCGATTTAGTATTAATGTAGCTAATTTCCATGTTCTCAGGAAGTATTTTCTCCTCGTGAGTTGCCTTTATTGCATCAACTGCTACTTTAATTGCTTCCTCAAGAGAAAGCGAATCCTTGTAGTTCTTCTCCAATAATTCGTCGACTTCCTTCTTGTTTGCGCCAATTGAATCGGCTTTGTACGCAGTCATTGCACCACTTGGTTCAGCTTCAAAGAGCTTAGGACCAGTTGAATCAACACCTGCAATCAATAGAGATACACCAAATGGTCTGATTCCACCATATTGGGTGTAGACTTGCATCTGATCACAAACACCACGTGCGATTAAATCGACACTTGGTGGTTCGTTGTAAGTAATGCGGTGTCTTTGTGCATCTACTCGAGCAGATTCGACAAGTCTTCTTGCATCAGCAATAAGACCGCTTGCAGTAACACAAATGTGAGTATCAACCTGAAAAACCTTCTTAAGTGATTCTGGAATTACCAACTTCGAATGAATTGACTTGAAAGCTACTAAAGCAACGCCGTCTTTAGCAGTTATTCCAATAGCAGTTGCGCCTCGCTTAACCGCTTCCTTTGCGTACTCAACCTGAAATAATCTTCCATCTGGAGAGAAAACAGTAATTGCTCGATCATATGCCTGGGGGGATACTCCGTACATTAAACTTCACCTCAATAATTGAGAAATTGTAAGAATGATGTAGAAGAGGATATTTAAATGCGTTATGGCTGAAGATTTCAAAAAAGTGTGCTGCTAGCAAGTTGCCTTTTTGGCTGCCACTGCAATTGGATGTAAAGGTCGATACATTGGCCGATCAACTCTTCTTGAGATAGATAATAGCAATGCGTCTGCTTCGTTTCGATCCCGATCACTAGGAAAGCCCCCTAGTTGAGATGGAGAAAACCGATCTTCGATATGTTTTGAGAGCTTAGATAAGAAATCGACAGATAAATCCTTGCGATCCTCAAGCAACCCTTTGACGGTTTCGATTAATGCTGAGTGTAAGTAGCCAGTGCGTCGAATTATATC
>CAZZKB010000002.1:3026-18290 GCA_964654575.1 Microcaldota archaeon
CGCAGACGTTTAATTCGCTCATCTAATGGAGGGTGAGTTGCAAAGATAGACCCAAATTTGTTGATAAATGGATCTGAAAAGTAAAGTGGCGCAGTCGTTTTTGTAGCAGTCTGAGTAGGAATTGAAGCGTTTTTGATTTTTTCAAGCGCACTTGCCAGACCCTCTGGGTAGCGAGTCAATCGAGCACCATTTGCGTCAGCTAATGATTCTCGTTGACGTGAAATTGCAAATTTTACCAATTCGGCAAATATTGGAGCGATAATAACGAATATGAGACCAATCAAAACCAATGCTCCGCCACCTTCCCGGTCACGCCTGCCTCCGCCAAACCAAAGCATTCGACCAGCAGCATCACCAAGCATGGCAATTGCACCGACAAAAACAATTGCGAGCATGGAAAAGCGAATATCGTAATTTGCAATGTGCGAGATTTCGTGTGCAAGTACTCCTTCAAGCTCTTCTCGATTCATCATCGATAAAAGACCAGTAGTAACCGATACTGCAGAATGTTGCGGGTCACGCCCAGTTGCAAAGGCATTTGGACTTGGATCGTTTACAATGTAGATCTTAGGCATTGGAATTTGAGATGCTAAAGCAAGCCCTTCAACCACGTTGAATAGGTATGGCTGATCCTGTTTTTGGACTTCCTTTGCTCCACTAAGCATGAGGATTATGTTGCTACCTTGAAAGTAAACAATAACTGAATAGAAGACTAAGCCAGCAAGACCAATTATCGGCCCACATATACCTAGATCAAGCATGTATGAAGTAACAAAAATCATTGCCGCAAAAATTCCAACCATAACTAGAATAAGCAGAATAGAATTGCGTTTATTTGACTCTATAGCATCGAAGAAACTTATGTGTTCTTTCGGTTGCTGTGTGTCCATAGGATCAATCAACTTTAAGAGAATAGATTAAAAGAAAAATAAGAAAATTTAGAACTTAACTTTTGGAGCTTCTCGCTCTGCACCCTCGACTTTGAAGTACTCACTTGGCTTAAATCCAAGAGGACCTGCTAGAAGGTTGTTTGGGAAAAGTTCGATTGCAGTGTTGTACTCTAAGACAGAGTCGTTGTATGCAGTTCTAATGTATGAAATCTTGTTTTCAGTGCCAGCTAGCTCTTCCTGAAGCATCATGAAGTTCTGATTTGCTTTTAGGTCAGGATAGTTTTCTGCAACTGAAAATAGTGTCTTAAGGGTTGAACTGAGCATATTGTCTGCTGCAGCTTTTTCAGCAACACCACCAGTAGCGATCATTGCCCGATATTTAGTAACATTCTCAAGAGTTTCTCTCTCATGAGTCATGTAACCCTTGACTGTTTCCATTAAGTTTGGAATCAAATCGTATCTGCGCTTTAATTGGACGTCGATCTGAGCCCAAGCATTATTAACGCGGTTTCGGAGCGTAATAAGGCGATTGTATACAGAAACTAAAAATACCAATATAGCGATAACAACTAAACCTACACAGCAGAGTGGAACCAATAATTCAAGACCAAATGCCATTTTCGATTTTCACCTTTGATAAATTATTGCGATGACTATGCTTATAA
Organism: Microcaldota archaeon; assembly: GCA_964654575.1. Taxonomy (GTDB): domain Archaea; phylum Micrarchaeota; class Micrarchaeia; order Anstonellales; family Bilamarchaeaceae; genus Bilamarchaeum. Next base: position 4,582 of record CAZZKB010000002.1, read on the forward strand.
AGTACACTGCGAAAAAACGAGCTTTTGGAATTCTGATTCCGAAACATCAACACTAAGTTTCTTTCTTTTTGAAGTCTGGCCAGAGATAATAGAAACAGTACAACCAAGAAGAGCTGAGAGCTCTTTTATAAGCTCCAGATTTGCCTTGTTTTTTTCTGGAGCACTTCTTAGATGAACTTTTATCTTCCCGTCCTTTTGAATTATCTTAAATGCAGAAGAATTAGGAACTACAGACACTTCGATAATCGCACTCATCGACTATCACGAACGAGCGATTTGATATGATCGCTATCGATTGGTCCAGAATAAACTTTTTCATTGATTACTAAAGATGGATATGTACTGATATTATATTGATTCTTTAGTGAATCGGCAATCGGACTTCCGATGGTCCCATCAAAAGAAAAGAGACGCAATGAAACATTCTGAGATGAAAGAGCATCTCTAGCTGAAATAATATTGTTACCTAAGGCAACGCAATCAGGGCAATTGTTATTCGTATAAAAGTTAATTACTAGAACACTTGAATCGTTACATAACTGTTTTGCCTTTTTGGAAAGTAGATAGGATTCTCCTTCAAGAACGAAGTATTTTTTCTTTAATTCGTCATCCCTAACCATCTTGACATTTTCAAGGAAAGTGAGCTTATATCCAGTATCTTCAACCTCTGTGTCGATTTCATGAAGGTTGGATAAATATAATGGGCAGTATGCTGAAGAGTTATCCTCCATCAAACTCAAAATCTGGACTGAAGCAAGACGCTCGTGAGTTTTTGAAATATCATCAGAAATTTTTGCACGATTATAATCATCCAAATAATTACCGATAGCTACACCTGCTGCAAACACGAGTGCAGAGAGGATTAGTGCGATGAAATAAATGTGAACAGATAATTTTCTTTCCATACGAATTACCAACTCGAGCCCTCATGCCTAATTTCCTTGACAATAAACATAATATTGTAGCCAAGAGTAAAGAACCAGTAGAGGAATAAGAATGAAAGGAATGAGGTTGGCCGCACGCGCTCGTTTCCAAAGCTTGAAATTGCCAAGTGAAGCATGAACGCAGCACTAATTATGACAAATGCCCCGACAAATGTGAATAGTCCTACCCCCAAGCCAAACGATTCGAACCAGATGTATTTTACATAAGAGGGTGTCGAAACGATAGAATAGATCATAAGTCCAAAGACCACGAAGAGTGCGATAAGACTTGCAAAGTTAAGTGGAACGAAATACATTCCAAAGTCTCCATATTCTGGCTTGATAAGCTTGCGATAGTTCCAATAATTTCTAATACCGCCACGCTGCCATCTAACACGCTGCTTCATCAAGTCCCCGATTTTTTCTGGAGGCTCTGTATAAACATCAGCAGTCATTGAACTTCTTATCTTGAAGTTTGCAGCCTGAATCCTAAGTGCCATTTCAACATCTTCGACTAAGTTGTGTTCATCAAAACCGCCGACAATGTTGAATACTTCGGCTCGGAAGAGACTAAATGGGCCTGGAGTAACTGGAACACTATCGATAAAACTCAGCATTTTTCGTGAGAAAAGTATAAGCAAGTATTCGACACGCTGCAACTCTTTAACAATGGAATTACTCTCCTTGATTTTTATTGAAGGGGTTACTGCCATGACTTTTTTATCATCAAAATATGGAAGCAAATCCCGAATTACATTTGAAGATGGGTAAGAATCAGCATCCATAGTGGCAATTAGTTGACCTTTAGCCTTGGAAATACCGAAATTAAGAGCTGCACCTTTGCCAGCATTTTGTTTAGTAAAAGCACGTATCGAACTGCTTGATTTTTCAAATGATTTTGCAATCTTGTATGTGTCATCAGTTGAACCATCATCAATAATTATTAGATCAAGTTTTTCCTTTGGATAATCTAGTGTAAGAAGACTTTCAATAGATTCTTTTATGTAGGCAGATTCGTTATAGGCTGGAACCACAATAGATACTGTTGGTTCCCAATCTGATTTGAGGACTTTTTTTAGATTTTCATTTCGATGCTGGAAGAATATAATAAGGAAGACGTTTACTACAAAGATCGAAAAAAACGCGATCACATAATTTGTCGCTAATAGTAAGTCCATGATCAATGTTCCTCAGCTAATTATTTATATTAGTATGAGGCTTTTTGCCAAAAATAAGCCTAAGACCATACCAAGTAGCATGAAGGGCAGGAATGGAGGTAGTCTTGTATATACCCAAAGTTCAGTAACTTTACCAGTCTTCTTTAATCGATCAAGTTCGGCCTTAGTAACAAGCCGCGGAATCTTGAAACGATCGACTAAATCTTTGTTCATTACTTCTACTGCAATAACATCTTCTGGCTGGACTTGAGCGATTGGCAACTCTTCAGCAAGTATACCGTTTAATGATTCCTTAAACATAAGGAAGAAGATTGCAGCAAATAGAAGAATACTTATGAATGCAAAGTAGACTGCTGAAAAGAGAATAGAATTGTAGTAAACATATGCAAAGAGGAGGTAGGGGATGAACATCAACGCATACATTAATTTTGGCTTAGCTTCGACTGATAGAAGTTTGTATCCAAAGTATGCAAGAACATATATAGCAAATGCAACCCCTGAAAACACGATTACTGAGAATATGAATGGCATGTTAAATGGCAAATGTACGAATGATGGATGAATCGGAAGCAAGAGCATTATCGAGGCAATAACGAAAACATCTGCTCCACCTAATTGACCAAGTCTATAGAAGATGTATCCAATTCCTGACATGAATAGAGCTGCAAAAATCGAAAAGACGAACAAATCTGGCGAGTAGAAGACTAAATTAACAATAAATGCGATTGCAAGAAATGCATAGAGCACTGAGTTTGGAACGTTCTTGTTGTTAAAAAGATCATAATAAGCAGTAACACCAGTTCCAAGAAATGCAATAACAAGGCGAATCATTTCACCAGGCATAGTTAGAGAATTAAAGATTACATCTTCCAGCATATATTTTACCTCTCTAGAGTAACAATAGTAAGAATTGTTTAAAAAGAGCGAACTTAGGCTGGAAAATGATATTAGTAGGACTTAAGAAGCAGATCAATACCGTGCTGTAAGTCGACTTTAGCTCTAAAGCCAAGCAATTTTTCAGCCTTTGATGTATCAGCAAGAGTTTCCTGAACATAGTTCTTGATTGTATTTGGCTTGTAAGTCGGCTTGATGTTTGTTCCAAGCTTTTGATTCAGAAGTGCAATAGTGTCATTTATTGTGGTGCTCTTTCCAGCACCGACATTAAATACATCAGTCTTATTGTATTTCATTGCAAGTAGATTTGCAGAAACAACATCAGAAACATGAGTAAAATCACGCTTCTGCATCCCATCGCCAAATACCAATGGGGAGCGACCTGCCTTGATATCCCAAAGGAATTGGGTTACTAAATTTGCATATTTACCCTTGAAGTTTTCCCTTGGACCATAGACACTAAAATAACGAAGGCCAACTGAAGTTACCCCGTAAAGATCACTGTATAGTTTAGATAGTCGCTCCATATAGTATCGAGCTTCGATATAGAAGTCAGTTACTTGAGTTTGCATATCTTCACGATGAGGTGGAGGCAAACCGTTGTAGATCGAGCTAGTTGCAGCAAAGACTATTTTCGAGCCATGCTTTCTTGAGTATTCTAGAATGTTTGTCCATTCTGAAACTGCCTTTGAAACTAGTTGTGGGTCATCCTTGTACATAGGAGAAGATGATGAAACACCCTGATGAAAAATAACATCGAATTTTTCGCCAGTTCTCCAAAGATCTCCTGAGTTAAGGCGATAAAGTTTGACTTTTGATGAGAATGAAGAAATATTTGACTCGTTGCCAGTGTGCATATTGTCGATAATCGAAACGTCGAATCCTTCGTGAACAAGTCGTTCACTTAAATTCGAGCCGATAAAACCGCAACCACCAGTAACAAGAACTTTCATTCACAACACCAAGAAAACATATAATAGTGAGATTTGATCAGGAGCTTTTATATTTGCCCTTGTATGCAGAAATAATCTCCTCAGCTACCCTAAAGCGACCAAGCCCATCGATCAATTCTTCAAGTCGGTTGGAAAGGCGATCTCGAGCGATCTTGTCGTTCATGAGTGTAGATATTGTTCGGGTCAAAGAATCGATAGAAGTTGTAGAAGCGTAGGTAAAGCTATACGAAGCTAAGGCAGATGAGAGTGTTTTTTGATTATCATTTACCAACAAACTGATGCACGGAATTCTGAAAAAAGCAAATTCGTAGAAGAGGTCGCAGCTTCCGATGATACCAAGATCGCAAAACGAGATCTTCTTTTTTATTTCATCATTTTCGTTTATTATGACAAACCGGTCGTCAAGTCCTATGACTTCGGCCAGTTTCTGACCCTTATCAAATGAGCGATCAAGCACAAGAGTTGCACTAAAATTTTCTTTTATTTGCTTAAGAGCAGTAACTACATTTATCGTAACTCCATCCTTGTCTTTTGAACCTAAATACACCAAAATCTTCTTTGCCACAGACGGATTTTCTCTAGTATAATCAGAAAAATCATCAAAAACTTTTGGAAGAACAAAAAACTCACTCCCAAGAAGTATTTTGGTTTCCTGCGGTGTGTTGTAATCAAAATCAATCGAATAAACATTTGGATTAATTATAAGATCAGCCTGGTATTTGGACAATTTGCACAAATCATCAATTAAAACAAGGAATTTTGCTTTGTCTGAAATAGATTTTAGATATTTTGAATCAACTTGAGGATTGTCGATAATTAGAATATCGATTGCAAGAGTTGATAGAAGTGTTGACGTTTCCTCTAAATCCTCATAGTTAGAGGTTATTGGAGGCAGGCTGACAAAATGGAAACCAGATTGATCTACGATGTTTTTGTTAGCAGCATCAGAGCAGAGGAAAAATATTTTGTACTCTGAATCCGACTCGATAATAGCTTGAGCAATGAGGATAGTTCGATAGATAGGAGTGTTGGAAACACGAAATGCAATGTTTGGCATGATAATCACTTGATGAAAATAGACTTAGTTAATTTGACTTTAGTGTTTTTATTGGGTCGCTTGGATTAGTTAAAATCAATATTCCAAAAGGAATAATTTTTTCAATATTTATTTAATACATAAGAAACGCGTATTTAGTGATAAACATGTCATCAAAGAACTACTTATTCAGCTCAGAATCCGTTACAGAGGGTCACCCAGATAAAGTCTGCGATCAGATTTCAGATGCAATACTTGATGAATTATTAAAGCAAGACAAAAATTCAAGAGTTGCGGTGGAGAGTGCAGCAACATTGGGACTTGTTTCAGTGATGGGAGAAGTTACCACTAAAGGATACGTCGAATTTCAGAAAGTTGTGCGAGAAGTAATTAGAGAAATAGGTTATGATAAACCAGAATACATGTTCGATTATCGAAGCTGCGGAGTTATCGCTTCAATAACAGCTCAATCACCAGACATTGCACAAGGTGTAGATCAGACCAAAGATCACGAGCAGGGGGCAGGGGATCAGGGAATAATGTTCGGTTTTGCAACAAACGAAACTCCGGAATTGATGCCTCTTCCAATAATGATGGCTCACAAATTATCAAGAAAGCTTGCTCAAGTAAGAAAAGACAAAACAGTTCCATACCTAAGACCAGATGGCAAAACTCAAGTCACAATAGAATACAATAGTAATAAGGCAAAACGAATTCACACTGTAGTAATCGCTGCACAGCATGATGAGGGGATATCAAGTGAAAAAATCAGGAAGGACATAATAGAACACGTAATTAAGCCAGTTTGCGGAAATCTTTTTGATAGCAACACAATAGTTCATGTTAATGGAACGGGTCGATTTGTCTTAGGCGGTCCGGCAGCAGATAGCGGATTAACGGGGCGAAAAATAATTCTTGATACATACGGTGGCAGGGGTCACCATGGTGGTGGAGCATTTAGTGGAAAAGACCCATCGAAAGTCGATCGATCTGGAGCATATATGGCTAGGTACGTTGCTAAAAATATAGTAGCAGCAGGATTAGCAGATCAGTGCGAAGTTCAGATTGGATACGTTATTGGAGTTGCAAAACCTCTTTCAGTTTTCGTAGATACACGTGGAACAAACAAAATACCAGTAGAAAAAATAGAAGAAATAATTTCAAATAACTTCTCATTTAAACCGGCAGACATAATTAAGAAACTAGATTTGCTACGACCAATTTATCGCAAAACTGCTGCATATGGGCACTTTGGACGAGATGATCCAGATTTCACTTGGGAAAAGACAGACATGAAAGAAAAATTAAGAAAAGAAGCAGGAATCTAGAAGCTTAGAAGCTTGCAGTAATCTTCGTACAGAGAATCGATTTCGCTGCGAGTTGCTTTGTGGAGAGAGTTAACAGAAAACTCTTTTACTGCAATCGAGCCCATAACAGTTGCATAAACAATAGCCTTCTTTAGTTGTGCAAGGCTTGGTGAATAAGCATTTTGTGAGCACAAGTAACCAACCAAGCCGCCAGCAAAAGAATCACCAGCGCCAGTTGGATCTACAATTTCTTCAAGAGGAAATGCTGGAAAAGGAATAGTATTATGACCAAAGAAAAGCAAACAGCCATGCTCGCCTTTTTTTATTACTACGATTTTTGGCCCTTTTGCTCGTAGTTTAAGACCAGCCTTAATCAGGCTGCTCTCTTTAGTGATCATCCTTGCCTCTGAATCATTTAGTACCAAACCATCGACAATTGAGATGACTTTTTCAACTCCGGCAGGCTCGGTTTTTATGTAATGCTCGATAGTATCCATGAAAACTAATCGTTTTCCTTTTGATGCCTTTATAGCTTCAAGTTGTTTTTGAGGTGAAAGAGAGGCTAAAAAAAGAAATTCGCTTTCAGCAGCTTCTTTTGTGAATTTTGGTTGATATAGATCAAGTACATTTGTCTCGGTTTTGTTCGTCTCGCGGTGATACATGTCAAATGAAAACGTTGAGTCATAATGGAATGTTTTGCCGCCCTGTTTTCGCTCGACACAATCAACATTGCTTTTATCAGATAGCATTTTCCAATAATCTTGCGGAAAATCATCTCCGACAATGCTTGAGACGTAGGTTTTAGCAAAAAAACTAGATGAAAGCGAAAAATAACTTGCCGAGCCGCCAAGAACCCGTTCAACAACTTTAAACGGAGTCCTAGTTGTATCAAGGGCTATTGAACCAGTGCATGTGATAGAAGACATATTACACCTTTTTGCAGATTAAGTACCTTCTTTCCAGCCTGAGAGGTATTTAACCTGCTCCGGAGTTAATACATCGATTTCAACTCCCATCGATTTTAGTTGGAGAGCCGCAATATTATCATCTAGTTCCTTTGGAAGAGTAATGACAGATGGTTTGAGGCTCTTCTTGTTTTTTACAATGTATTCACATGAGAGTGCCTGACCAGCAAACGAAGTCGCCATAACTTCTGAGGGGTGTCCTTCGGCAGCAGCCAAATTGACAAGCCGCCCTTCACCGCAAAGATAAATCTTTTTTGAACCGATTGAATATTCATCTAAATAAGGTCTAATTCGTCTCTTCTGACCGGCGTTTTCAAGTGAAGCAACATCAATTTCGATATCAAAGTGACCAGCATTTGCAAGGATTGCACCAGTTTTCATCTGCTTTATGTGCTCGAGCCTAATTACATGTTTATTTCCAGTTACAGTAAGGAAAATATCACCAACCTTGCATGCATCTTTCATCTGCATAACTTGGAATCCATCTAATTTTGCTTGCAGAGCACAGAAATGATCAACCTCAGTAACAATGACGTTTGAACCCATTCCTTTTGCTACTTTTGCGACACCTTTGCCGCAATCACCATATCCAAGAACGACAAATGTTTTTCCTGCTAGAAGAGTATTAGTAGCCCGAACTATTCCATCGATTGCTGATTGACCAGTTCCATAATAATTATCAAGAAGATGTTTTGTCTTGTTATCATTGACAGCAACAACAGGATATTTTAGTACACCTTCTTTTGCCATTGCGTGAAGGCGAATTACTCCAGTAGTCGTTTCTTCGCATCCGCCTACGATATTTGACAATAAATCAGTTCGTTTAGTGTGTAAAATATTTACTAAATCGCACCCGTCATCAATAGTGATGTTGGGTTTTTGATCAAGAACTCGGTTGAGAAAATCGTAATACTGCTCTTTTGTCTCGCCTTTAATGGCGTATACCAATACTCCCTCACTTGCCAATGCAGCAGCGACATCATCTTGGGTTGAGAGTGGGTTGCAGCTTGCTAGAGCAACTTTTGCTCCCCCAGCAATAAGAGTTCGAACAAGTACTGCGGTTTCTTTAGTAACATGAAGGGCCATTGCGATAGTAAGGCCGGAAAACGGTTTTTCTTTCTTAAATCGATCCCGAATTGAAAGAAGAGCAGACATATTCTGCTCCGCATATTCGATATTAAGCAACCCTGCTTTGGCTAGAGACATATCTTTTACACAATAATTAGAATTCATAGAATAAATTTGAGATTGATGTGTTTAAATCATTTACTAAGGGCATCTGTATAGACTTCTATCGTGTCTTTTGTTACTTTAGACCATGAAAATTCGCGCAAAAGCCGCTCACGCGCAGAAGCCAGGATAGGCTCGAATTTTTTTGGATTGTCTAAAAATGCAGATAATTTTTTGACTAGATCGTCTTCTGATTTAAAAAGGAATAAATCAATTGAAGAGCCATAAACCGTTGAATAGAAGTACTGGTAGTCCCCAACTTTTGTAGAAAACATTGGCCGCCCACTTGCAACGGCCTCAAGCCAGATTAGTGGGAATCCTTCGTAAAGACTAGGAAGTACGATAGCAAATGATGAGCGGTAAACATTTTGCACTTCTGAGTAAGGAACTTGGCTAAATGATGTATTATCGGAGATAGAGAGCGAAGAGGCAAGAGATACCAACTCTGCTTTCATATCCTCATCTTTACCTACAATAGAGAGCTTAAGATCTGAATATTTCTTTCGCAATTTTGCAAAAGAGCGCACAAGAACATCGATGCCCTTATACTTATCAAGTCGACCAACATAGGAGATTGTTCGATCTTTTGGAAGTGGAGATAGGACATAGTTTGAAGTGTCGATGCCATTAGGCACATAAACTATTTTGGATTGATCAACTTCACCTAAGATATCTTTTTCTGAGATTTTTGAAACGATGATCACTTTCTTTGCAATTCTCAGATAGATTGAAGCAAAGAAAAAACGATAAAAAAGTTGTAATAATTTACCAAAGCCTTTTAGTTTTGGATACCCATGAAGAGTGAAAATGAATGGCTTACCCTTAAGCAAAGCCGCGATTGAGACAAATAGAGGAACTGGCGAACCATAACCATGAGAGCAAAATACATCGGCATCTGATTTTAGAAGCGCCAAGAACATTGATGGAGAAAAACGAAGTGAGGAGAAAAATGGTGCAGTAATGGAGAAAAATCTTCTTACAAAGACCCCTCCAGAAACTTCATTATTTGTTGATGTACCAAACTTTGAAGTAAATACTTCGACAGAGTGACCACTTTTAGCGAGTTCTTTTGATAGTTGATAGACATGATGCTCTATTCCGCCCATTGCCGGAGGATAAAGATGACACGCATGAAGAATTTTCATAAGTATACAAAATAGAATCTACGCCTGTTATTATATGCTTTTGTAGCCAATGTGGTTAATAGACAAGGTCTTGGCATGTCAGAAGAAATGAAAGTAGAACATAAGCAAGTAATAAAAGGAACATTTTGGGGTCTTGCCGGAATGTTCGCATCGAAGTTTCTCACATTCGTATATACCATATTAATTGCAAGAATGTTTAGCCAAAGTGACATTGGAGCATTTAATCTTGCTTTAAGTATAGCGTCAATAATTTTAGTTTTTAGTGATTTTGGACTTAGTTCAACTTTTGCAAGATACATACCATACTATTTGGGCAAGAAAGAAGAGAAAAAGGTCGGCGAATTACTCAATGTTTCATTTATATGGGCAGGTGTGTTTTCTTTAATACTGTCAATTTTATTACTTCTTTTTGCAGGCAACATCGCCGATTTCTATAAAAATGAAGGACTGGTAACTCCAATTAAATTTATGGCAATTTATATAATCGGAGGCACGTTTTTAGGATTCGTATTTAACATACTAAATAGTTACCAAAAAATCAAGGAAAGTAATCTAGTTAATAGCATACAAATCGTACTCAAACTAATATTGACAATAGGTCTGTATTACTTAGGATCTAGTGGTCAAGTTTCGATATCGTTCGGATTTACAGTTGCTTACATATTAACTCTAGGAATCTCGTTGTTTTTAATTAAAAGTCAGATAAAAGAGGCATTTGGAACTAAGAATTTCGATATAAAAAAGCAAATTGAAATGCTAAAGGAGATAGTTCCATTTGGAATAATGTTAACATTAACCACGCTATTTTGGAGCGTAGCAACTAACGTCGATCGAATAATGCTTGGGTATTTGCTGCCAACAGCAGAAGCTTCGGCAAAGATAGCGATATATACAATGGCAATTTCATTTGCGAGCTTAATAGCGGCATTTTCAGGTATCGTAATAGTGATCATGCTTCCAGTGTTATCTTCAATGCACGGAGGAGGTAAGATTCATGAAGCACATGGAATTTCAAAATCAGCCGGCAGGTGGTTAATATTTTTAGTCGCACCATTTGTCATAATAATGACAGCAATACCTCACGAAATACTAAGTTTGTTTTATGGATCAGCCTATGCTAGCGGAGGCATAGTGCTTTCGATATTTGCAGTAGGAATGTTTATTCGATCTTTAAGCCTAGTTCATGGCGCAATGCTCGCATCACTAAGAATTGTAAAAATAGAACTTTATGCAGCACTCCTTGCAGTATTGCTCAATATTTTGCTTAACATAGTTACAATACCAACATACGGAATGGAAGGATCTGCAGTAGCATCGTTAATATCATTCTTTGCAGTTTCGGCAATAATAATCTATTATAGCAATAAAATAGCAAAGTTTGGATGGAGAGAAGAATTTACTAAACCAATAATTGCTGCAATAGCAACTTGCATAGTGTTGTGGATTTTACATGATAAAATAGTACAAATAGTTTCAATTAATGTACAGATCAATACTGGGATAGATTTGGTAAACAACATAAGTCTAAAAGTAATAAGATTGGTCGTTTTTGGGCTTCTGTTTGCAGGAATTTCTGGACTTTACTTTGCGATATTGTCAATAATAAAAGGATTTGAAAAAGAAGATAGAGAACTGCTTGGTTCAATGCTTCACCGAACCAAAGTTCCAAAAAACATCATAAGCCTAGCTCAGCAGATGATGAGAGGGATTGAAAACTAAGAGAGGAATTTTTCCAGCTCATTTGAGTCTCTTGGAATATTAATAGCAATCGCAGATGGATAAGGGTTTGAGTTAGTAAAGTCATTGATAAGTACTCGAGTCGAATGAAGAATCCCCATAACAAGCTGGTCATACTTTAGACCGCATTTTTTTAATTGATCAACGGTCACTTTGCGATATTTTTCCTTTCTTGAAGTAGTCAAAATAATCTGACTGCCACCTTCATGAAGCTTGTTAATTAGTTTTATATTCTCTTCAATGCCCTCAGTAGTTCCCCAATACGGTTTGAAGTATTCAGCACCGTTTTTTACAAGAACACCGTCAATATCGACAAAATATGTCCTAAATCGCTGTTTGTAATTAATCCATTCTGAAATAGTACCAAGATCTGCATATTCCGTAACAGGTTTAATTTTGAACTTTGTTTTCTTTGTGAAGATCAAGTGATTTATCAAAGTAGAAATGTAGATTTCACGACCAAGAGACATTTTCTCAAGCTCATGATAAGCATTGACAAACTCCGATGGGTCAAGGAAATAGTATCCACCAACCGAGAATGTGTTTGAAACAACTTTCTTTTCTTCGATATTTGTTATAAGACCAGAAGAGTCACAGATTATGTAGCTTTTATTTGAAGCGTTTATTATCCCAGTATCATCAAGTCGGTTTGTAGTAACGTAATTGTAGGTTTCAGGAACTGATTCCATCTTGAAAATGTTATCGGAGTCTTTAACTAGGAAGGGAGTTTTTATGCCCATTTTTTCGATAGTTTTGCAAACAGTCTCAGACTGACTCTTTGTTTCAGAATCGAGAAGACAAATTTGCACCCCTAATTCTGGAAAGAATTTATCAAGCATTTCCTTAATTCCATATTTCTCTTCATGATCTTTAAGTATAGAGACCACGATTTGACAATCTTTGTGACCGATCTTTGATATAGCATCAATCAACATAATATTTCCATTTGGATTTACTAGTAGATATTTTGGCCTTAAGTTTGGATAACGAGTCGAACGACCGGCACATGGTAAGATAATAGTTGTTTTTTTCATACAAGACCACCCTCAACAAAGTATTTTATTTTTTCTAATATTAAATCACGATCATTAGTACTTTTTGCATAAGGTAATATACGCAAAAATGAAACTGCAAGTAAAAATCTATGATATTTTGCATATTCTGGATCAATTTTAGATATTTTCTCGAATAGATAGTTTCTCATGAATAGTAATTTATTTTGAGGCAGTTTGGTATTGTGCTTTATTTCAAACCAGTTACCATCAAGATCTTGGAAAAGCTTTGAAATATCAAGCCAATAATGAGGGAATACATCTAGATAGTCGATAAGCCACAACTTATTTTGCGAATCTACAATGATATTATCAAATGTAAAATCCCCATGGCAGAGAGTTTGACCGTCGCAAACAAATGATTTTGCCATTTCGATAAGTTTATTTCGAATTTTTGAATCGAGATTGCAGGATTTTGAATTATGTTCTATCTTTGACATTAGATAAGAGCTTAAGTTTTTTTCAGAAGGGGTTTCGTAGTGGAGCTTTGATTCTTTGAAATACAATAAAATTTTTATTATCTTTTCAGATAGATCTACAAGCTCATCTTGAGAGCAAATTTCGATTTTTTTTATCAGGCTCACGCCTTCGATAAAGCAATAAGTGTACTTAAAAAGACCTTTTTCCAAATCGTGATTTTTTACTACGGGCACACCAAATGGAGCTGCGGATAGTCCTTGAAAGAATACGTGCTTGAGGTGTTGATGCTGAAGTCGAGAATTTTTATCTTCTGAAACTGATTGTTTAATGACTTCATAGCCAGTCGTTTCATTACCAGAGAGTAAAACAGAGTAACCAGAGTAGCCATCCAAATGGAGTGAGATGTTGTTTTGACTCCGATCGTTTTCTTTGTGGCTCATATGATTAACCTATTGCTTCATGATTTTTATTATTTTATAAATTCCTGTTTTTACAAATTGCCAACTCTTACTACCGCTCTTTAGATTTAGATCATCTGGGTGATCAACATAGAACAGCAATCTAGATGAATAAAAACGGTATTTTGAAATTAAACTATCAGCAAAACCATTCTTAAGCCATATCAAACGCCTAATTTTTCTATCAGAAACGTATGCTTTTTCAATTTCATCAATATTCGCATTTTTGTTAGTATCGATTTCTGAGATTCTGTTTTTCCAGAAAAATGGTATATCGGATACGCGAACTTTAAGATCAGTTCCGTTTTCTAGATCAACAAATGTATAATCTTTCGACATTGGATTAATATTGACAAAGCCAGTCTTTGAATTTGAATAATATGCAGAAATTTTTATAGAGTTAGAAAAAAA
>CAZZKB010000003.1:0-13693 GCA_964654575.1 Microcaldota archaeon
ACCTAGTAAATTTACGAGATTCTTGGATTTGCTTATGAAAATGCTGTAACTAGTTCTGATATGGTAGTAACATAAAGCTTTTATTTGTTATATTTAATATAATAATATGTTATTATGTCAAGAAAGACAAGACTTTTAGCAGCATTTGGTGCTCACTCTGGTGTTGGTGGGGGTGGGGTTAGTCTTTCTGCTGAGACTAGCTTTTTTCGAAAATCAGTATTGCCTTATGCTGAGGATGTTCTTTCTAACCGAGGACTTCGTGTATTTTTTGAAACACTTCTTCCATTAGATTTTGTTATTGGCTCTTCTTTTAGACCTCTTGGCTCAGGGCAGTTCTTGATTGGAGGTCCCTTTGGCATCAGACTAAGCTCTGATGAAATGCATGAGCGAATCAGGAACTCTAAAAAAATTCAGGATCAAGATTGTGGAAAAAATCGCCTTGGAAGGTACCGCGATGAGAACGTGTGCGGGTCACCATCTAATGTGGGTGGTTATGCATATTGGGGAATCGAAGATAGGCTCGTAAGAATGGCCAAGCGGTTAGGCAAGCCTCTTGAATTTGAAAATGAACGAACTAGTGTTGAAGTGTTATTTGCTGAGCTTAGAGTTTTTGATGCATATGCCAATTTAGCCAATTATTTGAAAGCTAAGACTGGAAGTGCAAGTTATGTGGTTTCGCCTTTATTTGGAAATGATATTACTTTGAACTATGGATTCAATTCTCTCGATTTTTGGCCTGCATTTGACCGACTAGGTTCGTTTGATCAAGAATGTCTCTCACTTATTGCCAAAGCATTCCAAGCTCATGCTGAATATCAATTTTTGAGAGATGGTATTTTCTCAAAGCAGGTTAGAGGTGCCGCAGACAAAAATCCAGATGAAGATTTTGTTGTCGTTAGAGGGTATGCACATTCTCATATGACTAAGTCATTCGATCCAAATATTTTTGATGTCAAAGTTGCATTATCTTCTTCAAAAGGCCATCTAAGCTTTTTTGATGATGCGCATGCTGAAGTGTTCGAGCAAGAAGATCCAACTAAAGTCGATTTTGATCGATATGCCCGTCTCTTTGCCTCTCAAGTTGAGCGCGGTGCAAAACTAAATCTCACCCTTTGTGAATATCTGTCACTGGGGGTTTTACGCGGCTTCAGATTTCCAGGTGTATCATTTATTGAAAACGCAACTTATGGCTTGACTATATAGTGTTTTGGTCATATATTCTATATCGTGGTTACTATGCAAATCGAAAAACAAATGGATCAAATATTCACAAACGCTCGTCTTGCAAGTCAAGAGCTTCTTTTATTAAATGGTTCTGAGCGCTCCTCTATCTTATTGAAAATGGCTGACAAAATAGAAAAAAACGCTTCAAAAATCCTTTCTGCCAATCAAAAAGACATTGAACTATCAAAAGCGAAAATGAAGGAAAGCGAATTAGATCGACTACGACTTAGCGAATCAAGGATCAAAGCTATTGCAAACGATGTTAGAATGATTTCTGCGCTTTCTGATCCGGTTGGCATTGAGAATGGCTGGACTGTAAAAAACGGTCTAAAAATTCGAAAAGTGCGTGTTCCATTTGGAGTAATTGGAGCAATTTATGAATCAAGACCTAATGTAACTGCCGATATTGCAGCACTTTGCATCAAAAGCGGTAACGCTGCAATTCTACGTGGTTCATCAAATGCCATTAATTCGAATCGTGCGATTATGGAAGCTATCACAGCTGCGGTTCCGCAGAACTCTGTACAATTAGTCGATACTACTGACCGGGCTGCTGTTGGTCTAATGATGCAGGCTCGAGGCAAAATCGACCTTCTTATCCCTCGCGGTGGAGCAGATTTAATCCGTCGAACTGTGGAAGAATCAAAAGTTCCAGTTATCGAAACTGGAACTGGAAATTGTCATATTTTTGTAGATGAATCTGCAGACTTAAGCCGAGCAGTAGATATTATCATCAATTCCAAATGCCAACGGCCTGGCACATGCAATGCAGAGGAAAAATTGCTTGTTCATAAGTCTATTGCAGATGAGTTTATTCCTAAAGTTGCAAAGGCGCTGAGGCAGAAAGGAGTCGAAGTTCGAGCATGTCCCCTTACTATGATGATTCTTGGAGATGCAATTGCGGCAAAGGAAGATGACTGGTCGAAAGAATATCTCGATCTAATAATCGCAATTAAAGTCGTCAATGATGTCGACGAAGCAATTTCACATATCAACAAATACAATAGTAAGCATACCGAAGCAATTCTTACAAACAACTCTGAAAATGCTGAAAAATTTGCCAAACTAATCGATGCTGCAGCAGTAAACATCAACGCTTCGACCCGCTTTACTGACGGGGGTCAATACGGCTTTGGTGCTGAAGTTGGAATCTCAACTCAAAAGCTCCATGCTCGAGGGCCTATGGGACTTTTTGAATTGACTACTTACAAATACGTAGTAACTGGAAATGGACAGATTAGAGAGTAATTTCGAGAAGAATTCAGATTATTTTTAGATTAATAATAAATAGGAATTAGAAAAATTAAGCTGGCTTAAGTAAGTTTGAGGATTGCTCTTGTATTAAAGTTGCTGCTCCAGCAATCGCGGCAATAATTACTCCACCAACAACCATTCCTATCGCAGCAGTCTGCCATTTTCCTCTGGCATCTGGTGGTTGTGTTTGTGCTAAACCATATACTATTCCACCAAGGATAATCAATATGACTGAAATTATCGGAGCAATTCCACTAAGAAAAGCAGCAACATTTGATGCTGCTACTTCAAGACCAATAGCCATGTATCTTCAATACTCGGGAAATCTTATAAATCTAGGGCTGAGGAAACAATCCCTGCTGCTTTTTGTTTTTATTCTAATTTTTCTTATTTTGTAGTTATGCAAAGGAAAATTGAGCTCAAACTTCAAAATAGACATGTCTTAATTCAGACAATCGAGCTTTGCATATCTGTCTATGAAAAGTCGTAGTTTTACTTCTTCTGGGGAAATCAATTGCCAAATATGAAACATTCAATTATAAACAAAACCTTCGCGATGTAGTCTTGGTGAGAAAAATGGAAGATCGAAACAACAAGAATTCTTTGGCTTTTTCTGATTTTCAAATAGCCTCCGTTCTGATTTCTGAAGAAGGGCTGCAGCAATCTCACGTAGCAAAATGGAATCAGGTTGCTTCCTGATTACACTTTTCCTAGTTTTTTTACAAAATCAACTAGCCTATTTGAATATCCAAACTCATTGTCATACCAAGAGCATATTTTGACTAATTTTCCATTTGCCTTTGTTAATCTGCTATCAACTATTGAAGAATATGTTGTTCCGACAATATCGCTTGATACTATTTCTTCATCGGTGTATCCAAGTATCCCCTTTAGTTCATCATTTGATGCTCTCTTCAATTCCTCATTGATTTCGGATGC
Source organism: Microcaldota archaeon (assembly GCA_964654575.1). Classification (GTDB taxonomy): domain Archaea; phylum Micrarchaeota; class Micrarchaeia; order Anstonellales; family Bilamarchaeaceae; genus Bilamarchaeum. Next base: position 3,418 of record CAZZKB010000003.1, read on the forward strand.
TTTGGCTTCCTGTTTAAGCACTAGTGTCATATCGTTCATGGACCCACATGGAACTGGCACTCTAAATGCTATTCCATCCATTCTGCCAGACAAATCCGGTAATACTTCTCCAATTGCCTTTGCTGCTCCGGTGCTAGTAGGGATTATGTTGGTTGCTGCTGCTCTTGCTCTGCGCAAGTCAGAGTGGCTTCCATCTACGATGTTCTGATCATTTGTGTAAGCATGAACAGTACTTAAAAACCCAGATTCGATTCCCCATTTTGCTTCGATCACTTTGAGAACTGGTGCCAAGCAATTTGTTGTGCATGAGGCAAGTGAGAAGACGGTCATTCCTTTTTCGATTTTGTGGTCATTAACTCCAGGAACTATTGTGACATCAACTTCCTTTGCTGGTGCTGAAATTAATACTGCCTTTGCACCGGCTTTTAGGTGTTTTTCAGCATCGGCTCTTGATTTGAAAGCTCCTGTGCTATCAAGAACTAAATCGACTTCCAACTCCTTCCATGGAAGTTTAAGTGGGTCTGTTTCAGTAATCCATTTTATCTCGTGGTTATTGATTACTAAGTTGCCTGCCTTTACTTCTATTTTGCCATCGAATCTGCCGGCAACTGAATCGTATTTGAATAAATGAGCGTGGTGCTCTACGGGGCTTCTGGTGTTTATCGCAACTACTTCAAAGTCTTTACCAAATGCACCTTGCTTTATTGCTGCTCGCAAGAATGACTTTCCAATTCTCCCAAACCCGCTTATTGCTACTCTCATCCATCTTCACCTAAATAATTAGTAACTATATGATTTGATTAAGTAAAGTTAGACTAATAAGTCTTTCTTCTTAGTCAAAACCTGTAATCTCTCTTAATCTTCTAAATTCTTCTTCAAACTCATCTACTCTCTTTTGATCTGCAAATGCTTGTGCATTAAGTATGTGGGTGTTTTTGGCCCTTGTTATTATTTCTCTTCGTGCGTCTCCTCTAACCCTGTTTACTGCTCGAGCTAATCTCAGCTCATTAATACGGTTGTGTCTGTCGATAAATTCTAAGTGCTCAGGTTCTAACTTTGCATCGCCCCATCTATCGGTATATCCAGTTGGTTTGACATAAAAATCATTTGTCGTTCCAAGGCAATATGGTACATCTGGTTGAACTCCAGGAATTTTTACGTACTCTTCGGTTGTCTCCATTAATTCTGGATAATCTGTATATCTATCTACCCATATCATATAGGCCCTATACTCTATTCCGTTTCTTGATAACAAATCAATTGCCTCTAGATTTGCCCGTTTACTTGTTCCCTTTGTCCATCTTTTAAGCTGCGAATCTGAAAAAGATTCAACTCCCATTTCAACGGCTCTTATAACGTCTTTCCATCTTAATATTTCTTCTATGTTTCTTCGTATGTCCTGAACTCTAGTTTGAATCCATATTTTTATGTTATTTTTTCTTAATGCTGGTCCAATCTGATCTAATCGTCCCAAACTGCCTCTTTTATACAAAAATTCATCATCGAAAAAGTGAATGACACTAACTCCTTTTTCTGCCAACTCTTCAATTAGTCTATTCACTCTCTCCTCAGAGAGACTAACAATTCCATTTGGCATGTGCTCTATTATGTTGCAAAATTTACACTTCGCATAACATCCTCTTGATGTATATACGAATGCAATTTTTCTATTCTCAATCCATATTAAATCGTCGGCCTCAGGAACAAAATCATCTATGTCTCTTATTCTTGGTGCAACTCCAGTGTCAATTAGTCTGTCTGCCGCTCTGATTATCAGTCCAGGTATTTTTTCATAATCGCATGTTCTAAATAATGTACTAAGACTTCCAGAAAGAGGACTTTGAAGTGCTGCTCTAAACACTTCTGGCGCTCGAATTTCACCTTCGCCTCTAAATAAAATATCAATATCTCTGCACATCTCCATAATTTCTGGCACTATTGATATGTACCCACCTAAGATTATCAACGAATTTGGGCTCACTTCTCTAGCTCTTCTACATAATTCGAGTGTTTCTCTCCACTCGTGTGAAGTCGAACTTATTCCAAGTGCTCTTGGTTTAATTGAGGCGATTTTTGCAACTGTTCCTTCTAGATCTTCAGCTTGTCTATCTATCGTTTCTACATCTAGTCCTGATCGTTTTAATGCTCTTTTTAGGTGCACTATACTTTGCAGTGGTCTTGTACTTCTATACGCACCTTTACCCGAAGATGGGACTAGTAGTATGTTATTCACAAAAAACTAAATATTAGATTCACTTTTTAACAGTTTTCTTAACATTTGTTATTTTTCATATCGTTGATAATCTGATTCAGTACATCCTTTACAAACCCTTCTTTGACTCTTATTGAACCCGCTTGCTGATGTCCGCCTCCGCTTTCGACAAAGTCCGGCATAACTTCGAGAGCTTTTTTTGCAATGATATTAGTGTCAAGACCAAGAGCTGCGGCTTTTTGATTAAGCCTCATGATTATCGTTTTTGGATTATATCCAATGACGAAAATAGGTCCATTTTGCTTCTCTAAGTTTAATGTGTCATATACTCTTGTTGTGATCTTGCTTGAAGGGGGCCATTCTCCTTTGGTGACAAGCGGTTCAAGTGAGAACATATAAGTTGTTATTTCCCCGACTTTTTCTTCCTTAACTGTTTTAATCGCCTTTTTTGCAGCCTCTGCAATTTCCTCTTCAGCCTGTTTTGCCAGCGAATTATACAGCTCTTCCTTAGCCAAAACATTTTTGTAGAATTCGAGCTTGTTTCCAAAAGACGCATGTGCTGCCAAGAAATCCAGTACGAGTGCTTTTGTAATATCCTTTTCGTCGCTCTGCAATATTTCAGACTTGTCTCCGGCACATGCAGCTTTGGCAAGTTCTTTCATTCTCAATAGGTCTGCTCCTGCTGCGGCTGCAATTTCGGCACAAAGATAGCCTGCTGGGTATTTCGATCCATTTTGTGCTTCGCTATCTATCGGGTTTAGTAACCACGATGGGTGGGGTGATGAATATGGATGATGATCTATTATCATCACCTCTATTCCAGCAGATTGTAGTAATTTTATGCCCTCATAGTTAGCATCATTTGATCCAAAATCGACAAATATGGCAAGCGGCCTGATTTCTTGTCCAAGCGTTTCGATATCAAAAAGTGCGTCTCGCACTCCATAAATGGCAGAGTTTTGTTGGTATGTCTTTGCATATGTTATCGATGAAATTGCAAGTGCAGAGCATATTCCATCCGCGTCCCCATGGAATCGTATTATTGTTGGCCTGCCCAATTTTTTAGCGACCATTATTTTTCCAGCAGCTTCAATTATTTTTGGCCAAATTTTTCTTGACATTTCGCAGTCAAGTATTTGAGGAGAATTTAATATCTGAAATTTTCGTGCTAGCTTTGTTTCTATCTCACTTTCAATTTCTTTGGCTTCTTTACCCTTCAATACTGAAATTGTCTTTACCTTTATCTTTGTCCCATCTATCTCTCCATCTAATTCTAACAATTGGCCTAGGTAAATACTTTCTTTGCTAACAAACGAATAATCGGTCTCGCCATCTGTAGCAATAAATTCTCTCTCGGCACCATAGCCTCTAGTTGATTTTATTATCATCAATTTCATATTATCACACTTATCTGATCATTGTCTTTTAGATTGAGTGTTTCTCGTAAATTAACTGGGCTTATTATCTCGATTACTGTCGGGCCATGGTGCGTTCTTATCGGTACGATTATATAACACACCTGACTTTGAATTTTACATTTATATGCAAAGAAGTCTCCATAAGTTCTCTCACCATCTCTAAACCCCGGAACAATTATCGGCTCTTGTTGAAGCAGGTATTCTCTCTTCCAAACTTCGCTCTCATCTAATTTCACATTTAGTGTTCCAGGGTATGGACTAAATCCTAGCTTCTCCATTATCTGCTTCTTGTATCCGGGCATTGAAATGTAATATCCACCTTCTCCAAGGCCCTTTGAGACTTTTCCAACTATTTCGAATTTTAATTGATCTAAAGCTTTTTTCATGATCGTGTACACCTTAGATAGTTCTCCGATTGCTAATGAGGTAAGTTTAATTCCGTTTTTTCGCTCTATCAATCCGCTCTCTTCTAATGTTAGCAATCTTTTGGATGCGTTTTGCTGCGACATATTTAGCTCTTTTCCAATTTGGCTTGTGCTAATTTTGACTGGACTTACGTGAGCATTTAGCTTTAGCAATAAGATTAAGACTTCATCCATATTGAATTATTTGAGTGCGTTTATTTGTAATCCTACTCATTTGTACCTTGTTGGGTATTCTCTTTCCATGTCCCTTAACTTTTCAGCAAATCTTTCAAATAAAGGATTAACTCCAGCACATAAAAGAGAGGTAATCTGGCTATTTATTCCATATGTTATTTTTTTTGCAAATCTTTCAAGTGTGTTTTTAACATCCTTGTGAACAACTAATCCTGCTTCACTTCCATGGAAAACTCTGTATTCTAGTCCAAGTCCATTCTCTATGCTTCTTATTGTTTTAACGTCTATTTTAAATTTATCTAATACTTGTGCAACCGATACCTCAGCTCCATCTTCATCATCTGTTATTTTTTCATCCAAATTTCCTTTTAGCGCTTCTCTAGCCGCAGATACTTTCAAATGCATTGCTAAGTCTTTTTTGGCAGCTCTGGCAAAGTCTCCGAGTCTTATATTATCATCTCTTCCCATATCCTTTGAATCTGAAAACTCATCTAGTTTACATCTCCCATAGTAGTCCTTTTGGCGGTACTCTGCCGATATTCCAATTCTCTCTCTTTCATCAGCAGTTGTTCTATTCCATTCTAATGAAATTTCATGAGCTAATCTTGGCAGTCCCCATGGCCCACCAAAAATACCCATCGTTCTAATCAATTCAACTTTATCTGGGTCGTACGCATAATCGCATGAATAAGAGGTTATCGTATCTCTTTGGCCAGTCCTTTGTACTCTGATCTCTTTTCTTTCACTCAACAACCTTCTTGCTTCTTCCGCATCCACTATTACACATTCGTGCAAACCATATGTACGCAATCTTATTTTTTTGCCATTTATTACGTCTTCTAAAAACAACTTCGTGGTCTCATGTTGTTTATTCAAAAATTCTTTACTGGGTTTATTACTAGGTTTATCGATAATATCTCTAATTGTGGTAACTTTTAGTAACATATTATTTTTATGGTGTCAAAAAGTATATAAATGGTATATTAGATATTAGATCGATGAAAAAGTTCGATTTTGGCACTTTAATAATCCAAGTTCCAGATACTGTCTATGAACCATCAGAAGATTCGTTTCTATTAGCTAAGGCAGCAAGTATGCTAAAGCCGGGAAGTTCAGTGCTCGAAATAGGCTGCGGAAGCGGAATCGCAAGTTTGTCTGCTGCTAAAAACGGTTGTATTGTTACTGGAGTTGATATAAGTAAAGATGCGACTGATTGTGCGGCAAACAATGCAAAACTAAACAATCTTAACAATGCCCAATTTTTCGTAAGTAATCTATTCGAAAAAATCGATAAAAAACAGAAATTCGACGCGATTCTATTCAACCCTCCATATCTTCCAACTGAACATCAGGACAAGCTAAATGGGCCACTAAACCACGCTTTTGATGGGGGGAAAGATGGCCGAATTGTCCTAGACGTTTTTCTTGATCAATTTAGCCCTTATCTAAAAAAAGGCGGATGTCTGCTGCTTCTTCAGAGTGATCTAAATGGGCCAATAAAGACAAAAAGAAAACTCAAGGCTCTTGATTTTGAAGTTGAAGTTCCTCTAAAAGAATCATTCTTTTTTGAGACTGTTTATATTTACCGTGCAATCAAGAAATAGTATTCACATTTTGATAACAATTATAACTTATAAACTCTTGCAAAGAATATCAGTTAGTGTCAAATCAGCTACGCGCTTCAAGAAGACTTGTTAAATTAGCTACTGATGGTACTGAACCATTGGCAAATTTTGCTAGAGCTGCGGTAATTTACGATGAACTTGCTTCTTCAGAAAAAAACCTACGAGACTCGGCATATTTCTATTCTCGTGCTGCATTTTGCTATTCGGTCATCTCAACATTATCGGCCAAATCTGATTTTGAATACAATTCCTCTGAAGCAGCACTAAAGTATGCAATTGCAGCATCAAAATATTTTGAGTATTCTAAAGTCCGGCAGCGTACTGAAGGAGTGTTGGCAGCTGTAGATACTCTCGAAATTGCAGGCAATACTTATTACGAATCAGGTGTATTTGCATCACTCGACTCTAATCCACTATCTGCTAGTTCGTTTGCAAACTCTGCTGGCTGTTTTATTCGTGCCGCGTGTTATCTAAGAGCGCTCGATCTTCTATATTTCGATTCAGATCATCAAACAACTATCTTTGATTTATTGCGTTTATCAAGAAGATCTCTTGAGCGAGTAGATCGCATTGGAGCAGTTAGGGAATCTAAGATTTCGTTTAAAGATCGTTTTGATAAAGCTCTCGAAGATGGCTCTTTTGAAGACTTATTTGTCATGGCTATTAGAGAATTGACCTTTAGCGTGGTTTAATAATCTCATTATTCAAATAATATATAGGAATGATGAGCTGAACAACCTCTGATATGTGCGGATATCATTTCCTACAAATGCCGCATTATAGCTGATGATGTCAACAGCGTCTGACCTACTTTTCAATTTAATTATTGTATTTTTCCATTCATTTATCGTATTGCTTCGTGATTTTGATGACTCGGGTTCGTCACTTGCGTCCTGTAGAAAATTTAAGTAATCAATCTCAAATAAACGAACCTCTGTTAGTTCTCACTTTAGATTTGCTAAAACCAGCAATCGATAAAATAGGTCCATTTAAAGTAAGTCTTGCGCCTAGAAAAATTCCACAGACAATCGAACTTTTATCAAATGAGACTGGTGTTAGTAGAGAGGAAATTCGAAAATTCATTCATGGTAATTCATTTGCTTTGGAAATGGAAATTTTTAGGGCAAGAAAAACAGCGGTCTCAACGTTAAAAGACAAAGGTGTCTCTCCAAAGAATATAGCAGCACAACTTCGTGCTCCATTATCCCAAGTGTATGTAGTCCTCCATTCTCTAACTACTAGTTCATCAGAGCCAGTCAAAAAAACTAAGCCACAAGAGCAAATCAAAGAAGAGCCTCCTAAAGAAATAACAAGCACAAGAAAGGTTTTCAAAATAGATCAGATCGTGTCAGCAATCCTTGCAACAAATCCGTTTAAATGCAACGATCCGCCTGCCGCACCTACTGATCGTTTTATCCGTCGAGTTTGCAATTATCTTGGTCTGTCTAGTCGAGATGTTTATTCGGCTTTGATCGAATCCAAAATCGACTTTCCAGATTTAATTCGTGCTGCAAGAGCTCAAGCTTTAGAAGAAACTGCTAGGGAAATATATGGTACTGGATCAGATCTTGCCAATGCAATTTCTACCAAATATGATATCACTATCGGAATGGCGATGATGAATGTTCGTCGATATTCAAAACGAGACTAAAACGTTTATATCCTTTATCTGCTATTTAGTCTAATGGCAAGTGCAAGTGAAGTAATGAGTCAATTGACAAGTATTGGCATAACAGAGCACGACGCACAAGTAATCACAGATTGTGTCATAACAAGGCGTTCCTGTTCGTGGGTTAACACTGATCCAGTGGATGAAAAAGTCCTGCGAGATTTGCATGATGTAATAAAAAGAAACAACTACGGCGTGCAGGTTATCGTTCAGGCTGTTCCAACTCGAAGCAAGTATATCTGGGAAGTAAAGGTGCGCTAAATGAGACATCTTGCCGCTGATTCTATTTTGATTGAAGATGGCAAGATTCTTCTTATCGAGCGGAAATTCGATCCATTTAAGGGCTCCTGGGCAATTCCAGGGGGTTTTCTTGAAGAAAACGAGTCTCTTCAAGAGTGCGCAATTAGAGAGATGCACGAAGAAACTGGGCTCTCTACAGTTCCCTACTGTCTAGTTGGTATTTATTCAGATCCAAAGCGCGATCCAAGGGGTGTCGTTGCAGCTGCTTATTTAGTGCGAAAAGTTGGTGGCACTCTAAAAGCTTCAAGTGATGCCAAATCTACAAAATGGTTTGATCTAAATTCCCTTCCAAAAATGGCGGCAGATCATCTCTCTATTATTGAAGATGCGATAAAAAAATTGGACTAATTTTTGTAATTTAAATGTCTCTAGAAAATAAAAGTTAAATTAAAAAATAAATTGAAAAAATTAGTTGCCGTCTTTTTCAATCAAAGCAACGTCTCCAAGAGAAACCATGTCGTTATCTTCTCTTGGTTCATTGCTTCCATGACCACTTTGTGGTCTCTTATAGACAGTGCCTCTAATTGATTTCATTTCGTCGTAGAGCTTTTTCAATTCATCTCTGATGACTTTTAAGTCTGCTTCAATCTTAACGATTTCAGCTTCGCCATCTTTGATGTCTTGTTCTACATACTTAATCATTCTTCGAGCCTTTTCGACTTCCTTGACTTTCTCAAGTTCGCCGTCTATTTTCTTCAGCTCTTTTAGCAAGTTCTTTTCCATCTGTGGTGTGTATGCTGCAGTGGAGATTTTAAATTCGATAATTCGCCTCTGCTTTCGCAGTGGTGTTATTCGAACATCCTTTGTTTGCTCAAGAAATGGGCCAAGCGCGCTTTGCTTGTACTTCTTGTACCGAATCTTTCGGTAAACCTGCTTTATCCCTTCGATAAGCTCAGACTTCTTCTTCTCAAGCTCTTCTATCTTTGAGCGTAATTCTTCTTCATTTGCCATAAAACCACAGAAATTAGCAAACCGCGAATCTTCGCGGTTCTCTATAAAATAAGTTAGAGTATTTCTTTTATTTGCTCTAATATATTTAAAAAGTTTGTCAATTTGGCCGACTGTGTAGTTTTTTAAATTTTAGATGCGCCACTATGCACATGTCTAACATTTCTTCAAGTTTATTGCTCTGGCTTATTGGTGGGCTTTTACTTGGTCTAGTAATTTCATTTTTAGTTTCTCCTAGTTCATTTAATTTTGGTTCTCAAAACCAGTCTGTCTTGCCTAATCAAAACAATCATGTCACACTAAACGCATCCACTTCCTCAGACATCACCGTTTCAGGCTTTTCGCAGATACTAATCCTTGCTCCAAACTGTGACATTTGTAATTCTGTCGATTCTCTACAGAGCGGGCTCACTTCGTATTCAAATTCAAGTGGTATTGTATTCGAAACACCACTTAAGATTGATTCATCTTCCGATTCTGCCAAGGCACTAATTTCCAAATATTCTATTACAAAGCTCCCAGCATTGGTTCTTCTTCCAAAAGGGCAAGTTCCAAACGCAGTCATCTCAGATCTTTCTTCATCTGGCTTTGAAAATCAGTCTGACGGTTCTCTTCTATTTAGGGAAATACGAGTACCTTATTTTGACATTCCTTCATCAAAGTCAGTTGGCTTTGTTTCTGGAATTGCAATTCGAGCAGATTCGTGCGAACTATGTATGGATCCAAATTCATTCTTTGCAACATTGGAGCAGAGTGGCATCGATTTCTACTTCACTAATAAGACCATCCTAAATGAGTCTGATCCGATTGCACAAAACCTTATTTCGACTTATAATATTACCAAATTGCCCTCACTCCTTCTCGATTCGGGAGCATCGTATTACCCGAGTTTCAACTTACTCTCATCTCTTGGATCAATTGAGGGAAAATGGTTTGTCCTTAGAAATGTCAGCCCTCCATATACAGATCTAACTTCAAACCATTCGATAAAAGGTCTTATTCATTCGATAGTGTTGGTTAATTCGAGCTGTTCTGATTGCTTTAATGCATCTGCACTCTCTGACTATATTTCAGGTGCAGCACATCTATACATATCAAATTCAACTACTCTGGAGGTAAATTCGACTGCTGCTCACGTGCTGATAGTACGGTACAACATAACTCACATTCCTACTGTGCTGTACTCTCCAGAAACATCATTGTACCCTTCATTCTCTTCCTATTGGGCAAATCAGGGTAGTACTATCGAGAATGACGGGTGGTTTGTTTTCCGCTCGCACAACCTTCTGGCTAATGCAACGTATCAGAATATGTCTAATTAGTTTATTTCTTTTTCTTAATTTTTCCAGTTAACAGCAAGTCCTTGCCAATCTTCTTTATTTTCAAGTTTTCTATCTTTCTAGCATCTACAATTCTTTCTATTCCATTTGCTCCAATTATTGGTTTTGAGTCTCTGCCACCAATGATTATTGGGGCTATGAAAAGACACAATTCATCTACTAGAT
>CAZZKB010000003.1:13793-17704 GCA_964654575.1 Microcaldota archaeon
TCTCTGCCACCAATGATTATTGGGGCTATGAAAAGACACAATTCATCTACTAGATTCTGATCCATCAGAGCACCAGCAAGTTCTGATCCACCTTCAACTAGTATTTTTTTCATTCCCATATTGCTTATTGTTTGAATCATTCTTGGCAAATCTACTCTACCCTCTTCAGTTCCACATTCGATTAACCTAACATTTTTGTTCTTTAGTACTATATCTTTCTTTTTTTGATCTGCTTTCTGAGAAGTGAATATCATTGTTTTATGGTCGGGGTTTTTCATGACTTTTGCACTAGTAGGTATCGAAAGTTTTCCGTCAATAATTATTCTGTATGGTGCTTTTGCACTCTTTACTAAATAAGGAGTCAACTGCGGATCATCATTTGTGATTGTTGCTGCTCCAACAATAATCGCATCGCAATTTGCTCTCATCTTATGAACAAAAATTCTTGATTTCTCAGATGAAATCCACTTCGAATCTCCAGTTTTTGTGGCAGTTTTGCCATCTATGCTTGCCGCCATTTTCAATATTACTGTCGGTCTCTTTCTGAGGTTTGAAATATACTTTTTGTTAATTAGTTCACATTCTTTTTGAGCAATCGGTCCGATTACAGCAACTCCATTTTTATTCAAGTACTTCAATGAATCTACATTCGGATTAGGATCCTTCATTCCAAATACGACTTTAGATATCCCTTCATCAACTATTGCCCTTGTGCAAGGAGGGGTTCTTTTGTTTGTATGCGAGCATGGTTCAAGGCTAACAATAATTGTCGATCCTTTTATCAGCGATCCATTACCTCTTGATTTAGCGTCATTAATAGCTTCTATCTCAGCGTGATTCATTCCTGCTTTTTTATGGTAACCTAGGCCAATTACTTGATTATTGTTAACTAAAACTGCTCCTACTTTTGGATTTGGAACTGGCTCTGCTTTTTTAGCAAGCTTTATTGCAAGCTTCATGATTTTTTGATACTCTTGTTTTTCCATTAGTAATAGATTAGAAAAGTAGGATTATAAACAAACTTAGAAAATTAAAAGAAAAATTAAAAAGAAAAAATTAACCGCAGTATCCGTATCCAGATGTATCTAACATACATCTGAGTCCAGAACTTGCACAGTTAACTTCTGCCTGTGCAGGAACTCCGCTTCCATCGCAGTAGTTCTCAATTAAATTCCCAGATGCAAGACAGCTATCATAACTAGTGGAAGATCCATATGAAACTTGTCCTCCAGTTCCAATATTGTATCCCCCATCACTATCTCTACATCTGACCATACATCTGCCGCTTGTGGCATCACAATACGCTCCTGGTCCGCAGCTGAAATCTCTCAAAACCGCATGGCCTGAATCGCAAGTAAACTTTCGTATTGTATTTGCATCAAGACACGAGTCTGGAAGTGCTCTAGCTCCATCATAAGTAACTCCGTGTGTGTATGGATCTGTTGCTGTTGAGTCTGGATCTGGTCTCTCACAAGAGAGGGTGCATGCACCACCACTACATGGTGAACCTAGTGGACATGTCATCGTGGATTCAGTTGCAGTTGTTCCAGAGCAAGTCCATTCCTTAACATTTCGTCCATCACAGCTATCGTATTGAGTGTATGGGCCGAAACTAGTGTATCCAGAGGCATTGCCAAACACAGTTGTTTGATCTGCTGTACCAATATCCGAATCAGTACACGAAGGAGTAAATGTTGGTATGCTTACGCAAGCGCCTGCTGAACAACTCGTTCCACTTGGACAGACTAAGTGCAGTGGAGTTACTCTCCCATCTGGAGTACAGTATCCTTCATAAACCCAAGCTGTTCCATCGCAACTATCGCTTACGCTTTCGCTTGCTCCAGCACTGCTTGTCGCGCTAGTTGTTGTTGCAGTACTTGTACTTGATCCATCTGGATCATTACATGTATATACTGGACTTCCTGGGCTTACGCAAGCACCGTTTACACAGCTTGTTCCGCCTGTGCATGTAATATCTATTTGGTCCATTCTTCCATCCAAGCCACATATTCTTTCTACTACTGTACTACTATCTCTACAATAGTCATCTGACGAGCCAGTTACCTCGCCTGTAGTCGCATTTCTTTCTAATACTGTGGTCGCACGGCTTGAGTCTCGACCATCTGGATCATCACATGTGTATCCACTTGGAGTCGGAGTTACTGAGCTGCTTACTATTGCCCCATTATCACATCGCTCGCCAGCTATTGGAGTGTATGTAACACTTCTCATTGTGTTTCCATCACAATAATATTCAACCAAATTCGATCCGCTGCAACTATCTGTTCCAGTTGATCCGTCTGGAGAACTAACTACTCCCCTGGTTGCGTAGTTTCTTCCACCATCGCTGTCAGTGCATGTTGGTGCTGGAGTGGTGCTTGTACATCGACCATCAACACAGCTTCCAGAACAAGTTATGTTGCTTGTTCTTGAATTGTTTCCATCACATGTATATTCTACTAAAGTTGCACTATCTAGACAATAATCTTGATTTACTGCTCTTACTCCTCTGCTATCTATTGTTGTTACGTTGCCCCTTGTGTTTCTATTACTTCCGCCATCGCTATCAGTGCAGCTTGATGAGGATGTACATCTGCCATTTTGGCAAGTATCTCCAGCTGGGCAATCATATGTAACCGAAGATGCACTTCCATTTGAGCAAGTGTATTCTCTTACTGTTCCGGGTCCTATGCATTGATCATTATAGGTACTGCCATTTGAGATTGCTACTGTTCCAGCTACATAGTAACTAAGACCATTGTCATTGTCTGTACATGTTGTGTTTGTCAAATTCGAAACTGGGCTTCTTATGCAGGCGCCATCGCTACACATCATTCCAGTTGGACAGTCCATGTTCGAATTAGTAATTGTGTTGTTTGCACAATAATATTCGGTCAGACTCGCGCTATTAAGACAGGTATCTGTATTAGTTACGCTTCCCTTTGTCGTTGTTCCTTTGACAAGGGCATCTTTACCGTTGTCAGTTTCAGAACACAACTCAGATTGACATTGGCCGCTATAAGAGACACTTGTGCCTGCTTTCCTAGCTAGACAATCGTTATCATAAGTTCTTCCATCACTGCCGCAAACAGGGTTTACTGCTGTTGGGCAGAGTGACGTATTATTTGTCGGGTTTGGTGTTGGTGGTTTATTTACAAAAAACATCCATCCAAATCCAACTATCAATAACATTGCACCAATTATGAGCGCAATTTTCATGCTTTCGTTCATATCCTAAGACGCTGCTTATCATCTTTATTAAGGTTATTATGTTGTATTTTGTAGTTTGTCATGTATTTATATACCTTACTAGTCATTATTGTATTTATTAGTATTAAATTGTGGTTAATATGATACCTAGATTCGGTAAGTTGGATGTTGATATTGCAAAGCGAACCTTTGATGCATCTGTGGATTTTACTAAATGGAAAAATCACAGTCCTTCTAAAGGACAATGTCCTGGTGCAGGAAAATTTGCTAATTTATTTGGTTCGGCCGGTAATACAATCCTAGATGGTTTTAATCGACTTGAAATACCAACCATAATGGTTCGAGTTAGTTCAAATCCAAACTATGTTCAACTTCCACCAAGAAAATCATTTTTCATTGCTCATGCAATTGCAAATTCTTCTAATCCAGACGTTCTTGCAAAAGTAGTATGCGCTTCTGGTCTTTCAATCGATTCGATTGTTGTGGGGCGTTTGCTTGGAATTAGCGAGACTCTTCCGGCTAAGCTAAGTGATCGTACAGATAAACTCGTTTTAGAGTTTTCACCTGTTAGGTACTTTATTGTTGATGAAGCAATTAGTGGAAAAGCTCTTGCTAAAGTCAGATCTATGTTTGAAAGATACTCTAAGGAAGAAGTTCTACTTGGTTCTTTAATCGTAAGTCATGCTATCAAACCCACATCG
>CAZZKB010000004.1:0-4767 GCA_964654575.1 Microcaldota archaeon
ATCCAGGCAGTCAATTCTTTTTCAGTCTGAGGCAGATTGATAAAAAGGTGTTTTGTACTTCTAAGAACTGGAACAGTTTTGCTAACTTTACTAACAGGATTTTTCAAATCAGTTGGCGAGAGTAACTTACCGCATTTGTCGCATTGGTCTCCCCTAGCTCCTTCATAATTGCAAAATGGGCACGTTCCTTCAATGTAGCGGTCAGCCAAGAACATTTTTGCAGATTCATCATAGAACTGCTCGACCGAATCTTCTACAATGCAATTATTCTTTTGTAAAGATAGGAAAATTTCTTGAGTTATCTTGCTATGAAGCGGAGTCGACGTACGACCAAAAATATCAAAGCTAATTCCGAACCATTCGTAAATTTCTTTGTGAATTTTGTGATATTTATCACAAATCTGAGCTGGAGTTAATCCTTCTTCAAGGGCTTTGATTTCGGTTGCAGTACCATATTCGTCAGTTCCGCAAACATAAAGACATTCGTAGCCCTTTGAACGACAATATCGCGCATAAACATCGGCAGATAGTACACACCCAATTATGTTGCCTAAATGGGGGACATTGTTGACATAAGGTAGAGCTGAAGTTATGAGTATTTTTGACATAAAAATATTCTTCAAAGAGGTATTTTTAATCAAATCACTCGACATGCGAAATCCAGATACCAAATATTATAGCCGAAATGTAGCCTAAACCTAGCGCGGCAAGTGGAGCTGCCATGGTTGAACCGTCTGGATTGAAATATGTCCAGAGCTTAAAGGAAGTTCCAAAGTACTCAAGAACAATGCCGATAAAGCTAGTGGCAAGGAAAAATGCTTCTGGAAGCTTTGAAGCACTTGAAACAACATATATTCCTAAGACTGCAAACATTGAGGGCATAAGAAGATCTAGTTTAAAGCCGCTATAAGCCCAGATCAAAAGATAGAATATTGATGCAAGAACATAAACGTACTTTCGATCCACTTTTTTGAACAGAGGAACATTTCGAAGAAGGTAGAGTGCAACTATTGACCAACCAAGACTAATCCACATTGGAACGTCAGTAAGGCCGATGTAAGAATAACTACCTATAGCAACGCTGACTTTTTCAAAAAGAGTGATGAATATAGAGAGCATTATCATCAGACGTTTTTCATTAGTGTCCTTTGTAAATTTAACAAGGCAAACAAAATATGCGATTCCAATAACGGCATTACCAGCCATGTGTCCAAATGTCGAAACAGAGTAAAACGTAATTGGAATAATCAAAAGAGGCAACAACAATGTCAATATATCATTCAATTTCATAAAATGAATTCAAAAAGTAGAATTTAAAATCCGAGCACTTCAAAGACTAAAAAATGGAAGAGCCAAAAAAAGGCACTGGAAAGCTGACAGTATTAGCTCCAAAAAAGAGCAGTGGAAAAATAAAAAGCAAAAGTGGCCACTCGATGATTACAGTCTTTGAAGGCGTAGCGACAATAGCCTCAAATGAAGGAGAAAAAGACATAGGCAAAGGAGACTCTGTATTCATACCATTTGGAGCAGAACTAGAAGTCAAAAATAAAACCGAAAAGGATTTAGTGTACGTATTGATTAGTGGCAAGAATAAAAAATAGCTATTTCTTTTTCTCTAGACTTTTTGCCTCGTTCCATATTCGACTGGCTTCTTGTGACGTAACTTTTTCTCCCTTAAGAAGCCACGGCTTTCTTCGATCAAACTTTTCAATAAGGCGATCAATAACTCGCTTTGAATCGACTTTCCCCTCTTTCTCTAAAATGTAGATTAGTGTTAGTGTGTCCCAAAGAACATCACCGATTTCTTCCTCAGTGTTATCAAAATCTTTTTTCTCTAGAGCATCTGAAAGTTCATTAACTTCTTCCTTAAGACGCTCAAAGTAATAGTCTGATTTTTTCGTATTGCACCAAGGGCAATTTTCAACATTTAATTTTGTAAAATCAAGTAAAAAAGAAAATTTTGACTTCATATATTTACCTTATGTAGTTCCCACCATCTTCTGGCGAAAGTGAGTCTTTTTCGACAAATTCTGGCAGATAAAGCTTGTCTAAGAGAAGTTTACTAGATAAACTGACCTTGCCATCTTTTTCAGAAATGACCCATTTTGTCACGTTGCTTGGATAGCGATAATCAGCAGTAAAGAAAATTATTGATTTGTCGACTAATTGAGGTTTCGATACTGGTGATTCGAGTTTTGAAAGTCGAGAACTAACCAAAGGACGGATTTGTTCAGTGCAGTAGGGTGAGCCGACAAGAGCTTCATTGCTCTCCACATAAACAGTGTTATAGGACATAGATGCTGTTATCTTGATTAAGTCAACTAGTAGATCCTTAGTTTTTTCAGTTATCAAAGAACCTTTACCGACAAGTTCGATCCGATTAGAAGTAAGGAATTTTTCGTAGCTCTTAGTACTGGTTAGATAGTAGTAGCGAGAATTGACATGATCAAATGCAACACCTACAGAGTGATGATAGTATGTGCTTGAAGGCTGGAATTGAATGAATACAAAATTTCCAAAACAGCGCTTAAAGTGAATAAACCTTGATTCTGGGTGAAGCTTTTTTAAGTAGGAAGAAATCTCCGATTTTAATGATTCGAATTTTGATGGCTCCATCCCACAAAGCACGTTTTCTTCATAGTACATAGCATATTCTATTGCTCTTACCATTAAGACGTTCAAATCTGGATAAGCATCGTAGCGTTGAATTGGATACGAATCGCCACCAAATTCAAGAACTTCCAAAAAATAGTTTGTCGATGCTTGACCGATTCCCTGCATCTTAAATTCCTGACCAAGTACATATTCGAGGATTTTTTTCTTGTCTTTCTGAACAGTTATCTGCATTAATCTTAGATAACCCGAATAGTTCTGAGGATTTATGTTCATAGGAAGTTGCTTATGAAGAACAGTGTATTCGCCAGCAACATAAGCACTCATACCATCAATTACAGTCATTTTGCCATCGGCAGGATTGAATTTAGATTCTGCCTTTTTTGGTTTTGAATTTGCCATTATTGAGTTTTGACAATTAAATAAATAAAGAGATCAGCAAAGCCTCCTCAAACCTTCTTTAATTTCTTTACCCCTCTCGAAGAGTTTTTTCTCAACGTCTGTCTCTAGAATAGGTTTTGGAACTTCTTTGGGCTTTCCATCCTTTGAAACAGAAACAAAAACAAAATTAGCGCATTCGATAATGGAATTTAGTTCACCATCGTGATTTTCTGATTCGGCCTTAACTCGCACTAGAATAGAAGATTTACCGACGTAAATCACTTTTGCATTTACAATTATTGCTTCGCCAACCTTGACAGGTTTTGAAAAAGTAATGTTATCAACACTTACTGTAACGCAATCAGACTTACAGTATCTTGTTGCAGCTAGATTTGCAGCCTTGTCCATTTGTGAAAGTAATACACCTCCAAAAAGAGTACCATAATGATTAGTTTGACCAGGCATTACAATATCGATGATTTCGGCTTGTCCCTTTGAGATTTTTTGAGAAGTAAGATTTTCCATAAGAGAAATTAAGTGAATAGAAAATATAAGGCTCACACAAACAAAAATGATACTGGTACTTAGAGATACAACATGTTAAATAAACATGTGAACAATAGTTCACATATGGAGGTGTAAGAGATGCTCACCAGAGGAGACTTGCCAAATGGAAAATGGCTAAGTGGGAAGATCAAAGTGATTTGGTATTTTGAACTACTTCCAGCAATAATTGCAATACCACTGTTGATACTTTTTTTGACGTATTTCATAGCACCACTAATAAGCAACCAGAGAATAGATATTGGAGATCAAATTATTGTAATAATTTTGTTTTTATGTGGCTTGTGTATTCCTTACATACTAGCCGAACTAGAGTATAAGAAATTTATATACGCACTTGGCGAAAAAGACATTACAATCAAGCGAGGATTAGTTGAAAAAATTCGATACGTCGTACCATATGAAAAAATACAGGATGTTACAGTATCAAAAACCCCAGTAGAGACCCTACTTGGGATTGGCACAGTTCACATAGAAACTGCCGGCCACAAAGATGGAGAGATTGTACTTCCTGGAATTGAAAATTATAATAGTTTAGTCAACGAATTGATAGCTTATTCAAAAAGAGCAAAAGAAAGCGAGGAGCATCAATCAGAAACACAACACACAAAGATGATTGATCTTTTAGCAGATATAAATCAAAAGATGCAAAAATTAATAGATATCGAAAGTTCACTAAAAGGAGACAAAATAGAACTTGAAAATCCGACAAAACCACTAAAGAAGAAACGGCAGGTTGGAGATTTTCCATTATTAGAGGAGTAAAAAATGAATACGAAAAAAGAAACTGAGGGGGGATATTGTAGTAGGTTTTTTGCCTCCCTCTCAAGCCCATTAAGAATAAGGATGTTAAAGGAACTACAATTTGAACCGATGGAAGTTTATAGACTAGTGGAAATCATGAAGCGTGAAAGAACGCTTATATCAAAAAATCTTGCAATACTTTCTAAAGCTGATTTAGTACGAGTTGAAAAACGAGGAAAACATCGAATTTACCACGCAAACGAGAAAAAAGTGAAGCTTGTTTTTGACCTAGTTGAAGAAATTGTTTGTGATAAGTGTTCACTTAGAAGATATTGCAAGGAAAAAAGATCAATAAAAGAGTCTTGTAAAGAGTGTTAAAAGAAAAAGGGCCGCGATCGAGAATCGGACTCGAGCCTAGAGGGCCACAACCTCTCACGCTACCACTACGCCATCGCAGCCATACAA
>CAZZKB010000004.1:4867-14009 GCA_964654575.1 Microcaldota archaeon
AAAAAGCAGTAAAGTATGTTCTTGCTACTTATTTAAAATCATGCTATTTTGAGTTTTTTGAAGAACAGCCTCTCCATTTCCGCAAAAGAACTCCACACTCTTGGCTCCAGATTGTTCAACATAGTAAACCAGATCATTAAAATCAGCATGATCTGAGAGTGAAAATGCAGTATCAGTATTGAAAGAGTGACTCTTTGCCCAGCCAGTAATAGCAGCGCATAGTGTCGGCCGTGAAAAAGCTTCTGAAAGCCTTGCTGCAAAATACCGCTTCGCCTTTGACATTGGCAAAATTGCAACAAAGGGATGTTTCATAAGTTCTTCGGCTAATTCGCTTCCTACTAAAGCTCGATTAAGCAAGTAGCCATGCTTATCATAGACAGAGCAAAAATCATTCGTTTTTTCAGTCACGATAGGACAAATCGAAATTTCATTTAGTACTTTAATGACTTCTTGAGCTTTGCCTAATTCGTAGCAGCCAAAAAGAAGATTTTTTGAAGGGTTTTGAAGAACCCAATTTTGGATTTGGTGATGAATTTCACTTGGATCTGGAAAGGTGTATTCGGGTGAGCCATAAGTTGCCTCCATTATCAAATGGTCAACCCCAGTTGGAATATCTGCCTTAAGGCCAAAAATGTTTTTCTTAAGTGAAAAATCACCAGTATAAACAGTGCGCCTGCCATCCGAATCGATTATTAGTTGCCTAGCCCCCAAAATATGTCCAGCATCGATCATCTTCAATTGTGAATGTTCAGTTGAAGTGTGCTCAATTTGTGCTAGATTAAGAGTTGCCTCACTTGCAATGATTTTGGCATTACGTCGTGGTCGGAATATATGATCTGAATGCGCATGTGATAAGAATGCAATATCGCCAGATGAATTATCTAGCGAGACTGTAAAATCAGAGCATTGAACTTGCATGGGCTAATTATACAACTAAAAAATAAAAAGATCAATCCTCAAGAGTAGATGTATCTCCTTCTGGAAGACCAAGTTCTCGAGCCTTAAGAAGTCGTCGCATTATCTTACCACTGCGAGTTTTTGGCAGAGTAGTTATGAATGCAATTTCTCGAGGATACGCATGAGCAGCTAAGCGTTTCTTTACAAATGCCTTAATGTCTTCTTCTAGTTCAGGACTTGGAGAAAATCCGGGTTTGAGTGAAATGAAAGCTTTGATAATTTCGCCTCGTAGTTGGTCTGGTTTTCCAATTACACCAGCCTCTGCAATTGCACGGTGCTCTACTAGCACACTTTCAACTTCAAATGGACCGACACGCTCACCAGAGGTTTTGATAACATCGTCAGATCGACCAACATACCAGAAATAGCCGTTTGAGTCCCTAATTGCGCGATCACCAGTGATATACCAGCCGTTGGTAAATAACTTTGAATACCGCTCAGGGTCGTTCCAAAGGGTCCTCATCATACTTGGCCAGCCTGCCTTTATTGCAAGATTGCCCTCAACTCCATCATTGCAAACCTGCCCCTTATCATCAAGTATCGCAGCCGATATTCCAGGAAAAGGTTTGCCCATTGAACCGACTTTGATGTCCATGCTTGGATAATTTGTAATCAGAATACTTCCAGTTTCAGTCTGCCACCAAGTATCATGAAATGGTAGACCAAAAACCGACATACCCCACCTAATACATTCAGGGTTAAGAGGCTCGCCAACCGAATAAATATGACGAAGAGAAGACAAATTATATTTCTTGACTAATTCGTCACCTGCTTTCATAAGCATCCTAATTGCGGTCGGGGCGGTGTACCAAATAGTCACATTATGTCGCTCGAGTGCAGAATACCAAGCTTCAGGATCGAATCTGCCCTCATATTGCAGGATTGTAGCTCCGTTTGAAAGGGGCCCTAAAATGCCATACGAAATACCAGTAACCCAGCCATGATCAGCAGTGCACCAATAGATATCTTCGGATTTAATATCGTGAACAAATTTGTGCGAGAGGTGTTGCTGTAAAATTGCTCGATGTGCATGCACAACTCCTTTTGATTTACCAGTACTCCCAGAAGTGTAGAGAAGAAATGCGTGATCTTCTGCTTTTGTCTTTTCAATTGTAAAAGATGATGAAGCAGATTTCATTTCCTGCTCATAATCAATAGTCAATGGCATCGAGGATTGTTCAAAATCGCTTTTTGATGGACTTCCATTGACTAATATTAAATAAGTCAGATCTGGAAGATGATCCTTTATCTGATCGATCTTTGGTTTTAGATCAGGGGTAGTGATGATGACTTTTGCTTTGCTATTTGACAAACGATCCTCAAGTGCCTCTGGACCAAATGCAGAAAAAAGAGTACTTGCAATAGCACCGACTTTTAGCGTCCCAAGAAACGATACATAAACTGCCGGAATTCGAGGAAGGAAGAGAAAAACACGATCTCCTTTTTTTACACCTAATTTTTTTAGGACATTGGCAAACTTATCAGTCTGAATTTTTAAGTCAAGGTAAGTAAATTTTTCAATTTTTCCAGATTGTGACTCGTGAATTATCGCAACTTTGTTTTTGTTTGGACCTAAAACATGTCGATCCACTGCATTGTATGCGGCATTTATGTGATCTTGATCAAACCAGACTACCTCGTTTTCTAGGTTTTTCCAGTCAAAAGATGAGGAGATTGATTCATAATCATGAAAATGACAATGCGCATTTTTGTTCTTAGAGATTACTTCATTTGTAATAGCCAAACTAATCACCAAACCTAAAAGTAGGGAAACAAGGGATTTTTAAATTGCTTGAGAGGACGAAAAATAGTTCGTCAATAAACGGTGGAGTCTTCTTCAGAGGAATATGAATAATCAAGAGTCCTGCGGATTATTTTTGCCTTCTTTTCACCAACACCATCAATTTGAGTTAGATCTTTTTCACTTGCACTAAAGACAGCTGCAGCGCTCCCAAAATGAGAGATAAGTTTTTTTGCTAATTTTGGTCCGACGTTTGGAAGAGTTTCGACAATTGCTCGAGCAGATTGAGAAGGGGTGAGAGTTTTCTTTTTCGCATATATCCGCAGTGGGTTTCTTTTTGATAGCTGCTCATGCTTTGCAAAGTGATAGATAATTTCTGCAGTTGAAGTCATATCACGACTAAAAATTAATGAGACACCATAATCAGAAGCAACAGTTGCGTAAGCCCCAAGAAGAGCATTTCGTGAAATTCTTCCCTCATCAGAATTGCCTTCAATGATTAAGACTGAGCATTCGTAGTTCTGAATCATGTTTGGAAGCTGGCTAAATAATCGACCATCTATAATGGATTGCTCAAAATCAGAGCGGGTTTTTCGCTCTACTGCTAATTTTGAGGAGCAGAGAAAATCGGCAACTGATAAAACTCTTCGATCAATATCCGCCCCGAGGGATTTGAAAATCGCATCGAATTCCGTGCTTTCGCGTGAATCGATCGCGATTATTGGTCGAGTTATCTCTGGTGAATCAAGAAATTGTTGCATAATCAATCCACCGACGCAAGATAGGTCGAGATTTCATCAAAGCTAATTGAGCAGCCTGAGTCCTTTAGTTTGTATAGAGCTGCTTCAAGTGCTTTTTTCTCCATGTTTTTGTAATGCTTGAAAAATCCTTTTTCATAGGCAAGCATCACTAATTCGCTGCTTCGCATGACTCGAAGTGGTGAAATTTCACGAGTTAATTCTTTTAGATTGGTTTTGTTGATCATGATGTTTACTCCCAATTCATGCTCAAAGTGTTCTTTGAGAGTTATTGGAGCTTCAATCAAAATTCGTGTTGTTCGCTCATCGACAAGAATGTATTCAACACCAAGTTGTTTTGCAAGGCAAATCATCTCGGATTCTCCTTGCTCAATTAGTTTTATTGGAGTGCCACGGGCAAAGAAAATGTTATTAGCTAATTTCATCAACCGCTTAGAACACGAATCAAGAGAAGCGTCGACTTTTATTACAACCCCATCAGTTATAGATTTCTTTATCCTAATTGCAGAAAAAAGATATTTCTTCATATCTGAATCGATTGGGTGTGTTACTGTTTCATATTCGACACAAGGTGGAATTATGAAGCGAAGTCCGAATTTTTCTGAAAAGAAATACGGGATTTGATCAAGGCTTGAAGAAGTCAATGATATCAATACACCTGAATCACAAAGCACATCAGTTGGTTTCATAATCATTCACCAATCATCCTTCTTGCAACCTTCATTCTTGAAAGAATGTCTTTCTCTTCCTTAAGCCGATCAAACATCATAGTTTGTCCCGAGTAATCAAGAATTTCTTGTTTTTCAAGACCAGTTATTGTTGAAGCTACACCAAGACTCATACCCTGAGCATAGAGAGTTGCTGCAATTTTCAATTTACCTTTTGTAAGAAGATCAATTACGAATCGAGGATCTTTGCTGTCGAGTTTTGAAATAGAATCTTCGACCTTTGATATTAGATATAGAGTCTTTTCTTCGTTTGGGGTTGAAATTGATTCGACTAATAATGATAGATCTTTTTCTATTTGCGAAAGTATTGGACCAAATTCATTAGTAAGAAATCTTGGTTTTGAAAGAATTTTAGAAAACACATATGAAAGAATTGTGATACGATAGAAAATTGGATTTGGATTTATCGCCGTGATTGAAAGGAGCTCATCATTTGTTTTTCTCATTTGTCTCTGTTCTTTTTTTCTAAAAGAACTGAGCATATTTTGAGTTATTTCTGGCAGACTTCGCATAGGGAAGTTATTCAAGTAATGATTTTATAGCTAAGGGATGAACTCAGATCGTTCGACGAAATAGTTGTGTAGAAATCAGTCAAATCACAAACAAATCATAGACCAATCATGCAAGAATCACAAAAATCACAAAAAAATCTTCGACGTAAAATAAGAAAATGATAAATAGGTTTATAAATGTATCATGATTATATCATGATTGTTGCGTGATTTAATCGCAACGTAATCATTGTGGTGTTGTCATGAGCGACAATCAATATAAAACTATCGACAACAAGTTTCGCGACCAAATTCGGTCAGACTTAGAAGCAAACATGGAGAAGTTCAAGGACCCAGTGGTTCTTGGAGAGCTAGTGTTTAGACTTCTTGAGGAGCGAGAAAACACAAATAGATTACTAAAAAACATGTATGCAAAGATCGAGCAACTTGAGGCAAAGCTTTCAGCAATGCCACAAGAAAATGAGACAATTGCAGTTGAGCAGATCCTGCCTGAGATTGATGAACAAATCGTCAATTTCGTAAAGGAGAGTGGAAAAGCAACTGCAGAAGATGTGCAGCACAAATTCAATTACAAAGGAAAGAATGGTGCATGTGCAAGGCTCAATCGACTCTGCGACATGAATCTCCTGCAGAAAAAGCAGGTCGGCAAGAAGGTCTACTTCATGCCCAGTTCATATTGATGGCAAGGCAGAGAACGGATTACCTCCCGCCTCTCTCATCCTGTAGTCCGTTCTCGCTTGTTATCCTCCCACACAACCTTCATGACCGATTGGCTTGAAGAGTATAGCTAATGGCCCCCGAGTTAGCTAACCGCAAATTGCGGATTAGCTAGATACCGGGGATAACCATGCTATCAAAAAATCGTTTTGTTTGTTTTCAAAAAACTATACTGATATTTATAAAGATCAACATTGCTAAAGTAAGCTATGGCAAAAAACCTTAATTTTGAGAGCACAAAAGAAGTCGAGATTCCAAAAGACCCATTCGAACGAATTATCGGCCAAGAAGAAGCAGTCAAAATTGCAAGAATGATTCCTTATCAAAGAAGACATTTACTCTTAGTTGGCCCGCCAGGAACTGGAAAAAGTATGATTGCACAAGCCATATCAAGTGTGCTTCCGCCACCAACTCAAGAAATTTCAATAATTGACAACCCTCAGATTTCAGAGCGACCAATAATAGATATTAGAAGTGTCGATCAGATTGCGAAGGAGAAAAAGGATGAAAAGAAATTAGGTGTCGAAGTAACTCCAATAGAGGTGCCATCATTTGTTGCTGAACGCCTTGGATATCGCTGCAGAAGATGCGCCGGCCTTAGTCCATTTACAGATAGCATCTGCCCTCATTGTGGAGCTGCAAAGGCTGGAGCAGGAAACATGTTCGAGCGATTTGGAATGCCACCACAACTACCAGTGGAGCAAGAGCAGACTAGGATGCGAGTTGCCACAAGTCGAAGGATGAGCGATGGGCGCGAAGAAGTAATAATTTATGAAAGAACTGCTGATGGAAAAATAATGATGCTCACCCAAGAAGAGATCAAGAGAATGGAGGAGAGCGCGAAAAAATCAAAAAGAAAAGTTCTCGTGCCACTAAAGCGAACTACGTTTGTTCAGGCAAGTGGAGGAACTGAAACAGAACTTCTTGGAGACATACGACATGACCCATATGGCGGCCATCATGCACTTGGAACACCGGCATATATGAGAGTTGTTCCTGGAGCAGTTCATGAGGCACATGAGGGAGTATTATTTATCGATGAATTGTCCACTCTTGGCAATATTCAGAGATTTATTCTTACAGCAATGCAGGAGAAACAGTTTACAATAGTTGGCCGAAACCCGATGAGTAGCGGTGCAGCAGTGCGAGTTGAAGGTGCACCATGCGATTTCATATTTGTCGGTGCTTGTAACATCAACGATTTGAAAAACATCACACCACCACTTCGATCAAGAATTCGAGGTGATGGGTATGAGGTGTTGATGAATGCACACATGGACGACACAAACGAAAATGAAAAGAAGCTGATTCAATTCATTGCTCAGGAGATTATCAAAGATGGGAAAATACCACACGCTTCACCAAAGGCAGTAAGCGCAGTACTTGATGAAGCCAGAGCAATTGCAAGAAGAGTAGATAGCGCAAAAGGATTCACATTACGACTTAGAAACTTAAGCGGAATAGTCAAGATGGCTGGGGACATAGCACGAACAGGTAAAAAAGAATTGATCGAAAAAGACGAAGTGATGATTGCGATTAAAGAGTCCAGACCGATAGAAGAGCGACTAAGAGAAAAGTACGGTAGCTGGTGGGCAGCCGAATCTGCAGACTATGGAATTAAAGCAGAAAAGGCAGGATCTGAAACTGCCTAAATTTTTCATTCTTTTAATAAATTTTTTTCAAATCCACTTTTTATTTTATAGATTTTTTCGGACAGATCAAATGGAGCGTCTTTTATATCTACAATTGAAAGATTCTGTCGATTGTGATCAGTTAATTTTATCTTATCCCTAATTGGAACACATACTTGCGAGTGACCAACCAAATTATCATCAGGCTTTGGACTTCCGCAATTACCTGCGGCGTTTGCAAATATAATAGCACACCCATTTTCCAATGCCCTAGCATAGCAGAGAGTGTTAATGTTTCTTACTTCGTATTTTGTATTGACTTTTCCATAATCACTCCAAAAACTTGGGACAAATATGTATTTTGCACCTGCTCGTGCCATAGCTCGGAAAATAGTAGGGTTCATTAAATCCCAGCAGATAGCAAGACCACATTTGCCAAAGGAAGTATCGAACACTGAAACAGAAGTACCACTTGAGAGTTGGGATATCTCACCATGCCACAGATTTATTTTACGATATTTACTGATCACATTACCATTTTTCTCGATGTATAGAGACGTATTGAAGAATTTTTCATTTTCCTGTTCGATTAATGAGCCGGGGATTAAATCGATCGAATTTTCTTTTGCAATTGAACGAAGCAACTCGACATAATGAGCGTATTGTTTACCAGAGTATTTCTTTCCCCGCAATGGACCAGTAATTGAGTATTCTGGAAAAACAATTACCTCTGCACCTTTTGATTTGGCACTAGAGCAAAGATCAGATATGGAATTAAGGTTGTATATTGGAGAAGCATAATCAATTACTATTTGTGCTAGAGCCACTTTCATTTTTTGATATTTTCAGACAAGTATTTTTAAGTCTTCGATGGAATTTTAGAACATGAAGAAAATACTTTTACTATTATTACTTTTGGGAATAATTTTTGCAGCAGACAATCAGGCAAAGATCGGAACATACATAATCAATGCCGGAAAATTTGACCAGCAAAGCGGAGCATATACTGTCGATTTTTATATGTCGATTAAATGCCCTGAAAACTGCTCGAGTAATTTTGAATTTGTTAATGGAAGAGCTACTTCGATAGATAAAATAATAGATAATCCGGATGAAAAATTTTACAGAATACAGGCAAACTTACAAAATCCAGTAGATTTTAGAAAATATCCATTTGACAGCCACAATTTAACAATAGAAATAGAGGACAAAACAAACACGAAGGAAAAGTTGACATATATTGTTGATAATGAACAGAGTGGAATGGAGGAAGGAATACAGTTTGTAGGATGGAAATTAAATGGATATAATGTTAGTGTTGATGACCATTATTACAAACCATATAATGAAACATATTCGAGATATAAATTTTCAATAAATTTAGAACGAGAGACAGTAAGCTCATTATTGAAAATATTCGTGCCAGTTCTCTTTATTATGATGTTGAATTTTTTTGCTCATTTTCCAGATCCGGATAAAATTGCGACCAGAATCACGATGCATTCATCGTTTCTTATTGCCGCAGTAATGTTTCACGTTGCCATAGGAAATCAACTTCCACCATTAGGATATCTTAATGTCGCAGACAAATTCATGTTCGCCTCTTATATATCACTCGGATTTAGTTTGCTTTCAGCAATAGTAGTACTTGAATTAAGTGAAGAGAAAAAAACGGACTTAGTCGTAAAAGTGCACAAAGCCTCTGGAATAGCAAGCGCAATGCTTTGGATATTAGGAATTGCGTATGTTATCATAACAATGTGATATAAATGAACAAAATAGAAATGGCAACAATTACAAAAAATTTTGTAAAGGATTTTCTTTTTGGAGAATCGAGCGGCCATGATTACTCTCATATTAATCGAGTAAAGAATATGGCACTAAAGATTGGAAGAATAGAAAACGCAGACTTGTTTATTGTGGAAATGTCAGCACTGCTACATGATATTGCAGATAGGAAATTGAATAACGAAGATGAGGAAGCTGGAGTTAAAATAGTTCGAGAGTGGTTAGAAAGAATAGGAGTACAGAAGAACGAAACAGAACACATAATGGAAATTGTGGAAACACTTTCATATAAAGGAGCAAGTGTGAAGAC
>CAZZKB010000004.1:14109-15567 GCA_964654575.1 Microcaldota archaeon
AACACATAATGGAAATTGTGGAAACACTTTCATATAAAGGAGCAAGTGTGAAGACGGATATGAGAACGATTGAAGGCAAAGTAGTGCAGGATGCTGACAGACTTGATGCGATTGGTGCGATAGGCATTGCAAGGGCATTTGCATATGGAGGCTCAAGAAAAAGACAAATGTATGATCCAGAAGTAAAGCCACAGATGCATAAGACTTATGAGCAATACAAAAACGATAGAGGAACTACGATAAACCACTTTTATGAAAAATTATTATTATTGAAGGATCGAATGAATACAGAAACTGCAAGAAAAATAGCAAATAGCAGGCACAAATTCATGGAAGAGTACCTTGACGAATTTTACAAAGAATGGCAAGGAAAAGACTAGACAAATCAGGGCATACTAATTTATAAAATAAAGATCAGAAATGGCACCAAGGATCAGTATGAACTTCAAACCATTGTTAGCGATAATATTCTTGTTAGGAATTTGTTTTTCTTCAGTACCAGTGTGGGTTAAGCCAGGAGTAACTCTTACATATACAGTTGGAAGCAGCCAAATGGTATTTAGAGTACTTAATGTTTCTGACGGAAATGTTAGAACTGAAATCACCCAAGGTTCGGTAAGAACTCTGGTTGAAAACGCAAGTGCTGACTATGGTCAATATTGGTTTGATAATGTAACCCTTCAAGATTCAGTAGTTGGGCAATTAATTGGAGACTTGCAGATAGTCAGTTTTGGAACAACAACGACAATTGCGGGCAAACAATGGAGTGGAGTGACATTAGAGCAAACGATGGGGACTACAACGATAAGAAGAATTGTCGATAAAAATACTGGAATACTATTAAGACAAACTGCAGATGCAACAGGAGCTCCAGTTGTCGAACTAGCAAGTTACCAATTTCCTAGTCCACCAGCACCAGTTGTAAATAATACACACACAACCCCGGCACCACCACCAATTAATACGACAATACAACAGCCACCAGTAACGCCACCAACACAACAGCCAACTCAAAACACAAACTCGCAGACGAACCAAACAGTTCAAAATAGCAGTTTGCCAACACAGCAAATGGATTTTGGGTCAAACAACACGACAGTAAGCGATGACAGTTTAAGACCAGGCAAATCATTTAGTTGCTGTGGATCAACTGCATTTATCGGAATGATCATAGTAGGCGCGTTTGTAGCTAACAAAAAGAACTGATTTAGATGGCAATTAAGGATGGTATCACAAGCTGGTTTATCCAGAACATAGTAATACCTAATGCCGAGGACATTAGAAATCCCGGCTATATAATAAGTAAATTTAGTGACAAAAATAAACAAGTTTCAATTAGAGAATTCTTTTTTCCTGAAAAATTTTATCAGATTTTTGAAACTTCGATAGCATCTGAGCTCGGTAAAAAAGGCGAAAAAAGATTATATTCGATTGGAAAACGATTCGGTTACAGATACG
>CAZZKB010000005.1:0-15165 GCA_964654575.1 Microcaldota archaeon
TAATTGAAAGCAGGCTTGAACTGAATCTGCTTGAAAAACTTGGATTCGGAAAATGCAGGGTCAGTTTAGCTGGTTTGGAAATTCCAGAAAGTGACGTTCGATATTTCGAAGGTTACTTGGATGGAAAAGTTGTTGCAACTAGCCTTCCACAAATCGCTTCATCGTACTTAAAAGAGTGCAATATCAAAGCACAAGTTCGATATCTAAAGGGAGCGGTCGAAGGAAGTATAATTTCTGGGGTTGCGTCTGCAATAATTGATGTGGTTTCTTCGGGCAGAACATTAGCCGAAAACGGATTAAGAGAAGTCGCAACAATTCTCGAATCTGAAGCTATATTAATCAAGAAACCAGACCGGGCGTCATTATGAAAACCGCAATCTCTTTCTTTTTTAATAGTGTTAGACAATACCTAGAATATTCGTGATCATTATGTCAACAAAACTAACTCCAAAAGGAATGCGGGATATTTCGCCCGAAGATATGTACACTCGGCAGGAAGTCATTTCAAAGATAAAATCTATCTTTGTCAATTATGGTTTTCGACCTCTCGAAACTCCGGCTCTTGAATATCTTTCAACACTAAAGGCAAAGGCAGGAGATGAAGCAGACAAGCAGATATTTGTCATTGATGGCAGTGAGTATGGACTTAGGTTCGATTTGACTGTGCCACTGGCTCGATATGCTAGTGCAACTGATGCGCCAAAGCCATTCAAGCGCTATTGCATTGATAGGGTTTGGAGAAGAGAAGAGCCGCAGCGTGGCCGCTTTAGAGAGTTTTATCAGGCTGATGCTGATATTATTGGCTGCGAATCTACTCGAGCAGAAATCGAGCTTCTTAGCTTAGCACGCAATGTTTGCATTGCATTTGGCTTTGCAAAACCAAAAATCATGATAAACAGCAGAAAAATCTTAGATGGAATTGCAAAATCTCTTGATTTTGAGGATAAAAAACCAGAGGTTTTCCGCATTCTTGACAAACTAGACAAGATAGGTGAAGACGAAGTAGAACGACTGCTTTCAGATCTACTTGGAGAGAAAGCATCAAAACTGCTTCAAATCGTAAAAAGCTCTGGAGACAATAAGAAAAGGCTTGAGATTGCTCAAAAATTCAGCAAAGAAGGGGCTGATGAATTAGCTGAAATTGTTTCTGGCTGTCCATTTGAAATCGAAGTCGACCTTTTCTTGGTCCGAGGCTTAGGTTATTACACTGGTCCAGTGTACGAAATCAAACTTGCCGAGGGAATGGGAACTGCTGTTGCTGGCGGGCGGTATGACAATCTATTAGGTGTCTATGGGCAAGGCGCAGCTGCAGTTGGAATTTCAGTGGGAATTGAGCGACTAATCACTCTTCTATCAGAGAGAAAATCCTCGTCTGAAAATAAACGAACTGATACAAAAGTCTTTGTTGCAAGTGTCAAACCCGATTTCTACCAATATTCAGTTTTGGTTGCGGACCAATTGCGAGGAGCAAATATTTCTAGTGAGACCGATTTAAATTGTCGCAACTTGCGAAAACAATTCGACTATGCCAATTCTCTTGGAATAAGGTATGTTGCGATAGTAGGAGAAAAGGAAAAATCTGCCAATTCGATTACCTTGCGCGATATGAAGGATGGCAGTGAACAATTACTAACTATTTCAAATGCGATAAAAAAATTGCAGGCGGTCTAACTTATGCTGAAAATCCCTCTTATTTACATAAAAGATAAACAGGCTTTTGCCAGTCCCGATCTATTGCGGCTTATCGGAAAGCCAATTGATATTGCAAAGGAGCTTCAAGATGAGGGATATAAGCTAATTCACATTGTTGACCTGGATGCAAAAAAAGGCCTTTCAACAAACATGGATGTCTATGATAAATTGACTTATTTTGTCAATATTCAAGTTGAATGTGCTCCTAAAGAAGCGCTTATTAGAAAGCTACTTAGTGTCAAGGCGCGAGTTGTGATTGATCAGGCTGAATCGAATAAATTGGATTTTTCGGCCTTTGAAGAAAAGAAGCTCCTTGTCATGAAAGCTAATTCAAAATCTGCTGTCACAACTGATTTTCATGATATAATTATTGATTCTCAAAATCCAGTAATTTTGTTAGAACATTTTGAAAAACAGGGAAAAAGAATTATTGTTTATGGTTCTGAAGAAGTAAATAAAAGAAAATTAAAATGCTGGGGGCAAATTATTGCTTTCCCTTCTTAGTTAGTCTTGCTTTTGCAGCTGCTATTTTTGAAAGTATTTCTTCGTTACTCGTCTTCATCAATTTCTTTCCTATTGGAACAGGTGTAGCATCTTTTGTCATTGTTGCCTTAAATGCAAGTTTCTTTGGTGGTACTTGTGCTGGTTTTTGTTCTGCTACTTTAGGTTTATCTCCACTACTTGGCCTTTCGTTTCCTAAGACTACTCTCATTCCATTTTCATCTATTTCAACTGGATAAATTCTGTTTGAGTGTCTCATCCCTTTCATTTTGAGTACTTCTATGTATCGCTCTCTTTGCATCTTTTGCTGATTAAATAGATAATGGAAACAAATCCAACCATCAGTGTAATTCTCTATTCCGTATTCTGTTGCTGGAGTTTGGTTTAGGTCGGTCGATTTAGCATCGCCTGCGATAATTATTGTTGTGACTCCCCATTTGCGTAAATTTTCTATGAATTTTACAAAACCTCTTTTTCGATCATCATTGTTTGCAAAATATAGTGCTATTGGCATTACTGAGTCAATCACAACCCTTTTGACACCTGTGCTTTGGATTATTTCTTGTACTGCACTATATTGATTTAGTATTTGTTCAACTTCGTGAATTGGATAGTCTAGCAGTACAAATTTTCTTTCTTTTTCTGCTTTTGATATGTCCCAGTTAAAACCAACACAATGAAAATAGACGTCGTTTCGACTCTCTTCTATTGATATGAAAAGAGCTGGTTCATTATTCTCTACTGCGCCTTTATATGCAAATTGCAGTGCAGCTGTGCTTTTTCCGCATCCAGAAGGTCCGCTTATGGTAACAATCGAACCTTCGAGTATTCCGCCACCAAGTACTTGGTCGAGTCCGTCAATTCCGCTTTTGAGAAGTTTTTGTTCCATTGCAGTTCCCTACCACATCATCTGATTTAAACTTTTCTACTTCTTTTCATCATTTCTGCTTTTTTCGGACATTTTCTTTCCCATTTCTGCCCGTGTTTTCAAATCTTCTTGCATCTGCATGATTTCTTCTTTTGAGGAAAGCTTTGTGACTATTACTTTTTTGTATTCGGCAGTGGTTGCACTCATGTTACTTAGTAGCTCTTGAGTTTGACTAATTGAGAGCTTGATCTCTTCTGGTTTTAATATTTCGACTGTAAATGGGCTGTGCGCCATGCAGATTAGTCCTAATGTGTTGAAATCTTTTGTAAGTAATTTAAGTGAAATAGAACTTGAGAAGTTCTTTCCCTCCTCTCCGCCTATCGGTTCATCGATCTCGCCTAATGCATAAACTACTCCTGGTTTGTGTATTATCGTATTGATAAATCCTCGGCCAAGATCTTGTACTGCTTCTTTTGTCTTAGCATGTATATCGAAATAAAGCATGGCTTGTATTCCGCCGTTTTTTATTGTGTCTTTAGTCAGTTTTTCAATGTCGTCCATAAATATGCATTTGGCAGTTTTGTTTTTAAAATACGCCTTCTATCTTGATTAATGGCTGATGGCTTTATCATGCTCGGTTCTGGCATATTCCTATTTATCGGATTACTTTTTGTTCTTGGTGCAATTCATACTTTGCTAAGAAGTTTAAGTATGAAAAACTGGCGCACTTCAAAGGCTCAAGTAATTGAATCAAAGATCGAGTCTTCGAGTTCTAGCGACAGCTCAACCACATACACAGCTGCGATAACTTATTCGTATGATTTTAATGGGGGTCACTATGAAAAAAAGAGTACCTCCTTTAGCTCAAGTAAAAGAAGCGAAGTATCAAATCTGCTTTCAAAATATCAAAAAGGAGCAGAAATCGAAGTTCAAATAAATCCATCCAATCCAAAAGACTCTGAAATATCTACCTTAGCAAAGCCTTCTTTCTTTATTATTGGAGTACTGGCTGTATTTGGTGTTGTTTTTTGCGGTGCTGGGTTTTTGGTGTACTATATTTTTGGAACTAATGGCGACCTAAGTTCATTAGATTATTTGATGAATAATTTTGTCGGTCCACTCTTCGCATTTTTTGTTGGACTAATTTTCATCTATATTGGCTATTATCTATTGAAAAAAGACGGACAAGTGTCAAATTCATTTATCCCAACTCCGGCAACCATAATCAGTTCGTCCATTTCAGAGCGATCAGTTGAAGGTAAATATAATGACGGTACTCGATATTCTACACTTCTTTACTCTCCAATCATTAGCTATGAATATACCTTTGAAAAAGAGAAATTTGAAGGAGAGCACTCAAGCTACTCTACATCCAATTCTTCGGAGGCAAATTCGATCATTTCGAACTATCCAGAGGGGACAAAAATAACTGTGTTGGTCGACCCAACAGATCACTCCCATTCGGTTGCAACGGGTCTAATCGTTCAATCTGATTATTTTGCATATATATTTATCGCGGTCGGAGTTCTTGCTCTTTTAATCGGAATTGCAATCTTTTTCATCAATCATGTCGCTTAGCCTCAATTTAACTCTCTTTTTAATACCTCATCTCTTAATCTCTTATTAGTGTCGAAAGGTGCTACTTACAATGGAACGAAATTTCAATAGGTCAGACAAGCGGGCAAAATTCATCAAGAAATCTAAGGAAACTGTCATGGAAGCTCTCCGAAGCCGAGACATGGTTTTGGGTGGTGTAACAAAGACTATCGTAGATTTGGATGAAACAATCAATCTTCTTAGTGAACGGCTTGAGTATTGGTATGGTGTGTATTTCCCAGAACTCAAACTCGATGACAAGATTAAATTTGCTGCAGCAGTAATTGTAATCGATCGAACAAACATCGATGAAAAAGAGCTTGCTCAAGTGGTTGGGCCAAGTCGATGTTCAATGATTATTGAATCATCAAAAAAGAGTCTTGGTGCAGACCTTTCTCCAAGTGATATGGCTGCAATAAAAGAGCTTGCAAATTCAATATTGCATTTAGGAAAACTTAGGGCAGACTTTGACAAATATCAAAAGGAAATTGCAAATGAACTCTGTCCAAACATGGCAACCGTTGCTGGTTCAGAAATCGCAGCCCTTCTTGTTTCTCACGTCGGTTCTCTTAAGAGACTTGCAGTTCTGCCTTCGAGCACCATTCAGGTACTTGGTGCCGAGAAAGCTCTCTTTAAGCACTTAAAGAATCGAAAAGTTCCTCCACCAAAGCACGGAATTATTTTCCAGCATCCAAAGATTTCTTCTTCGCCAAAGGCAGTGAGAGGAAAAATTGCTCGTGCATTAGCAAACAAGCTTTGTCTTGCTGCTAAGGCTGATGGATTTACTAAAAACACTCTTGGTCCAAAATTAAAGGCAGACTTTGAGGCAAGAGTCGAGCAGATTATGAAGGAGTATGAGGTTGCAAAGGCTAAAGGAAAGATTTCAAAGGAAATGCAATCTACTAGCAATGACGATTCTCCATCTTATCCAGATGAAAGACGTGAATTTAGATCTGATCGAGGACGCGATCGAGATAATTATAGAAGAAATGATGATTCTCGAGATCGTGGTTCAAGAGATAATGATCGATTTGACCGCGGCTCACGCGACTCTCGTCCAAGAAACGATCGGTTTGATCGTGGTTCGCGAGAAGAGAGAAATGATCGATTTGAGAGAAGTCCAAGACCAGAGCGAAGTGATCGTTTTGAAAGAAGTCCTAGATCAGATCGCAGCGAGTCTGATCGGCCAAGATCTGACGATCGACCACGATATGGTGAGCGTCGTCCATCTGGTTTTGAGCGAAGTGAGCGAAGAGATTCAAATGATCGAGGCGAGAGACGCTCAGAAGGCGGTGGCTTTAGAGATCGAAGGCCAGATGAGAGAAGGCGCAGTTGGGGCAAGCGCAGATGAAGTTGCTTCTTTGCAGCGACCTTCATGATGAGGAAGCTGCACTTGAATCTCTCTCCAAACTTTCAAAGCTTTATGACTATACTCTTGTCTGCGGTGATATCTGCAGTTCAAATTATTTTCTTCAAAGTGCATTTGAAAATATTTTAAATTCTTATTTTATTCCAGGTAATTCTGAAAGCAAAGAAATCAACGACATTCTTCTAGAATCGCATCAATGCTTACATGGGCGCCAAGTCGAAATAAAAAACGGCTTTAACATTGTCGGCTTTGGCTACAGTTCGCCTACGCCTTATGGAACTTATGGTGAACTGAGTGAGGAGGAAATTTTATCACAGATGTCTAAATTGAAGATCAATAGCAAGACGATTCTCATGCTTCATTGCCCACCGTTTGGTTATTTTGACATAAATAAAAAAGGTAAGAATATTGGAAGTACTTCTATTCTATCTATGATAGAACAAAGACGACCTTATCTTGCCTGCTTTGGTCATGCGCATAATCGAATCGGTGTTGGTCAGTTGGGAGAGACAAAAATCATAAAAATTCCGCCTGCAAATGAGATGTCAGCTGTTTCGCTTGATATCGATGACGATGGGTTTTTGGCGGAGTTTATATCCTTATGATCGAAATTTCACTTGCAAAAAAAGAAAGGGATCGCTCAGAAGCGCTGCAACTTGCTAGAGAAATATTTCCTAGTAGTGCTCCTTCATTTTCTTCTAATCATATTATCTTGATTGCAAAGTTCAAAAAGTATCCAATCGGTTTTCTTCACATCATTCCTAAGAAAGACAAGCTTATTTTACAAGGGCTTGGGGTGAAAAATTCAGTTCGAAATCGCGGTGTCGCTACGATGCTTCTTGCCCATGCAGTGGATCTATTTTCTCAAACAAATTTGCCTGTTTTTCTTAAAGTCAAACCACTGAATCCTGTAGTTTTACTTTACGCGACATTTGGCTTTTTTCTAAAGCAATATGGTCAGGATGTTTGTATTATGAAATGGGGTCAAAACAGCTGACTTTTAAACTCTACTAATCATTATTATCAAAAGTTTTACTCTTACTTGGGGGAATGAGCTAACCTGGTATGCTGCTAGCTTTGGGACGCGAGCAGTCCTTTAGGGCTGCGTAGCTGCAAAAGAGCTAGTTGTCTGTGTTCAAATCACAGTTCCCCCATATTCAATATTTCTTTTCGATTTGTTTATATTTTCTCATCTCCATCTAAATCCATGGAAAAAAGTTCTACGGTCTTGATGTCATCTATTCCACTTATGGTTCTTCTTTTTGTTATTGCCTCATTTATCATAACTGGTACAAAAGTTGATTCGTTTTCATTTTCCAAACTATCTAGTCCATATGTAGGTGAAAACTCTTTTCTTCCACTGGTTATTTTGTTTGTTGCAATTTTAGATTTCTGTTTTCTTAGTCTTTACTTCCTTCCAAAAATGATTAATTCAAATAATAACATTCTATTATTCAGTCTCTGTGAAATGCCTGTAATATTTGGTCTTATTGTATCGATAATTAGTCAAAATGGTTTTGCGATAATTCCATACGTTATGCTTTCTGCAGTTCAATATTTACTAACCATCTCAAAGACAAATTCAGTCTAAATTTTCCATACTAATGATTTATATACTAATCTGCGAAATATCGCCATGGCAACCAGTACCAAAAGAAAGCTGAGCCATCCCCATGCTAAATTAGCTCAGCTAGAAGATACAGAAGAGGTTTATGTGCTAAAGAGCACGCATTCTCGAGGAAGCCTTAAGGAATCCCTTAAGCCATTGTCCAGTTCGAAACATTCTCATGAATCCAAGTATTCTCTTGGACATTTAGCCAACGTTTTGATCAAGGGCGATCGTAATAGTATGCTAAATGCGGTTGAGAAACTTCATGGTCGCTCAAGAATCCTTTTTGAGCTTGCAACTTTCTCTACATTTTCATACGTCAGACTTTCGGCAGTAGGCAATCTTACTAACGATCCAGAAGCTTTGTCTGACATATCAAAATTCTGTCCATATGCTGATACTCGAACAGCTGCACTTGATGAACTTTCTTCTCATCACGAATACTTGATTGATGTGGCTTGTACTTCACTCTTTAAGGATACTCGACTTGAAGCTGTTTCACTGATAAATGGAGCAAATCCTCTTTCACAAGTTGCTATGTTCTCTCCAAACATCGACTCTCGTTCAGCTGCACTAACTAGGCTTAGTGGTGATAGTAGCGTCCTTTCAAAAGTTGCTCAAGAGTCTAATTATCGAAACACTCGTCTTGAGGCTACAAAGAGACTTTCACATAATATGCAGCTTCTTTGCGCTCTTATGCTTTCAACAAGACACCTTGATGTAAAGAAATATGCTGCTACTCTATTAGCTGAATTTGTTGAATCAATAACTGATCCAGAAGTGCTAATTGAACTAGCAAAAATCTGCTCTAGTCAAGATTCAAGATATTTGGCTGTCGGAAAGCTTTGGAAGAATCCAGCTGCTCTGCGAAAGGTTGCAGAAGGATCAAAATACAAGGATTCTCGCTCAACTGCAATGATGTTACTTTCAGATATGGTCGGTTCAATTGATGAGCCTGAGCTCCTAGCAGAAGTCGCAACTGCTTCACCTTATGAAGACTGTAGAGCTGCTGCAATTGAAAGATTAGTTGGAGTTAGTTCAGCTCTCCTTTCTGTAGCATCAAAATCAAAGTACAAGGATGCTAGGGATTTGGCAGTAGACAAACTAAAGAGTGATGTTGATACCCTTAAGGATGTAATGAGAATGTCCAAATACAAGGATACACGGGCTGCAGCACACAAGATTGTCTCAAACCCAGCAACATTCCAGCAGCACTTATCTAAGATTTTGGGATAATTTTTTACTTTTATAATTAGGTGGCAAGATCTGAAGGTCTTGCCTAGAGCCAACTGATGTGGTGAGTTATCTTTAGATAATGAAGCCCCCGGAGGGATTTGAACCCCCGGCCTCCTCCTTTCCCATTTGCTTTTAGCTTAAGAGTTTTTGGTTAAGCTTTTTTCCAAAAAGCTTACGAGAGAGGCGCTCTACCACTGAGCTACGGAGGCTTTTATATAGACTGTTGTTCATATAGTTATAAATATGATTCGTAGGCCTACTAGAAGAACTAGCAATCCTGCACTTAAGGCAGTAGTTGCTCCGATTGATGTTAAAACGTCGAAAGAACAATTATCATCTACGTTAAAACGTATTTCTGAAGCAGTTCCAGATACTGAAAGTTCATACTTACTTCTTAGAAGATTAATTTATGATGTCGTAATTCCAAAATCTAGGGCTATTTCAGATTCTATTAATGATGAAACTGGTGCACCAAACCTCGCAGTGCTAAACACGGCTTTAAATGTGCTTCTCTCTTCCATCAGTTCAAAAAACTTAAATCGTCCATTAAGTGTTCTTCCAAGTGCATCTACCTATGGTGCAGTTATCTCTACTAGGACTAGCAGCATTAAAGAAGCATATTCTGCATTTTGCTCTGATTTAGCAGATGTCTGCACTTCAACTAATGTTCAGATGCCTTCTTTTGATTCAGTACAATAATCTTTTGTTTAGCTCTTCTTTGAGTGCATCTGCATGGTTATTTGCAAATTCAAAGAACCAATTTTCTAATTCATCCCTTTCTTCTCTAGTAAGGACTATCATTGGTGAATTTCGCAATATGGCTACTAGATCTGCAGTATCTCTAATCGTTCGATGTTGTGAAAATATTGCACGCATTTGGCAAATTTTTTCTAAGCATGTAATTTGCTCATCACCACCAACAACGCTCGATACAACTTCTCCTTGCAAATCTACTCTATTTTTTCTAACCACTTCGATAAAATTGACCAAGAAATTAGTTTTTTGTAATATTCCTACTCCGTATTCGGTTTTTCCCATTGCGCTTAATTCGAATTTTCTTGCAACATCTCCAACTGCTGTTTCTGCGCTTTCTAATGTTCGAATTATCGCACTAAACGTGCCGCCTATTTGATTTCTAAGTGTCTCTTCTATTTTTCTTATTACTCTATCTACAAATTCGAGTTTGTCAATATTTCCTTCGATATGATATCTTAGGTGTCCATCTACTGGAACTATCGAAAGATCGCAACCGTCGGCTGCACACTCTTCCTTTATCTTCCATATTGCTTGTGCAACTGCACTAAGAGCTCCATTTGCACCTGATTTTCCGATAAATGTATTAAGCCCTCGCATCCCCCACTCAGGAACAGACTCTGATCTATTAAATCCTAGTATCTCAGCATATCCCTTTCGAGTTCCTAATGTTCGTTCTCCACCCCAGCCATCTCTTATGAATGTGGCTGCTTCCATATTATCATCTGCTGATGGACTTAGTTTTACTTCTACATAAAACCCATTCTGTATTGGTTCTTCCACACCTAGAGCTACTAAGCTTTCAGAAAACGGCGAATCTATATTTGCTCTGCCTCCACGTACTTTAAGTCCAGAGGGAAGTAGGTCTCTAAATTCGACTTCCTCTTCCTCAATCCTTCTTATCAAATCGAGTACAAAATCTGGCTTTTCATTTCCAGTTACTCGAACTGGTCTGCCCAGTCTGTATGTTAGTGAAACCACCATTTCCTGATATTCTAATAATTTGCTAAATTTCTCCAAATCAGAATATGGTTTTGTACCTATTTTTATCAGACCGTTGCCCATATCGTGTGGTACAACAAATTGATAATCATCAAGCCTTGGAAATCTTCCCTCTTCCATTGCTGGTCGATGCGTTCCAACCATGTATTCCTTTACTTGGTTAAGCCTTGTTGCAAATTCTGCTTGTATCTCATAAGCAGCCATTCTTGCCTTATCATTATCCTTTGCGGCAACTAAGAATACTACGTTTCCTTCATCTGAACGCTCTGAGACTCTCATCATCGGTGCATCATAAACTTCTACTTCGCCACCGTATTTTTCTTCAAATGTTTTTCTGGTTAAGGCTAACGCAATTCGAAGCATGTCCCAATAAGCTGAGAGTGCGGCATTTCCAGCCTCTTCTTTGCCTCCTAAGTAATTAATCGGATTCTGTCTTCCTTTGTCTGTAATCCCAACAATCATGTAAACATTTTGATTTGCAGCTGCCTTGCTTGTTGCAGTAGCACCAAGTTTGGTCAATCCCTCAAGTAGTGTTGGGCCACCATCAAATACAGCTAATTGCGTTGCATCTAGTGCAATGCTAGATTTGCCCAATACGTCGATATGACTTCTAAGGGTGGGTCTTCTGGTGCTGGTCATCTTAATAGTTATTAAGAAGCAAAGTATTTATAAACACGCATTATCACTTATTATAACTCTTATGCCGATAAAGTGAACTATCTCTTCATCAAACATTTTTCTAAATCATGTATGAAACAATAGTTGAAATACAGGTCAGAAGTAAAATATACTATTACACTATTTAACACAATATTTATATGGGCTTCTGTCTAATTTATAGTTATTAATAAAGATCAAATGTGATTAAATGGACATCAAACAAGCTAGAAAACTGAGAACAGCGTTAGAATGCAGATCTCCAAGATTCGTCACTTCTGCAGTTACTATTGAAGGAATACGTGCCACAAGAGACGGGCGGATAGATACTAGAGCAGAAACAGATAGAAATGTCGTTGTGTTTGAAGCGAAAGTAGATGATACTACAAAATCAATAGTAACTTTTGAAGCGGCATGTGGAAGCAGAGGTGAGTGCAGTATTCCGGCAAGACCATTTGAACTTGGGTATTGGGCAGATGAAGTTTTGCGCTTAGCAAATATGCAGAGACGAGAGATAAGAGAAGAAAGATGGGTAGTTGCATCAATAAAAGGAATAAATAGGAAAGCACTGGAAGCTATTGCAGATAGGAGATTCGCTCCAAAAATAGCTCCAAACAATAAACACAAATTACTCGTAGATCTATATGGAGAAGAAGTATTTAGGATTAAACCAGATGTCGATCCGATTTTTGCAGCCGAAACAATCGTTAAAGGATTGGCCATAGTTAGAAGAGAATTGGCAAAAATAGATGCCGGAAAAACAGTTGAAACTAAATTAGTCGGATTAGAGGCAACCGCAGATGAATTAAAAGAGCTTTTGAAAGCAAAGGTATTGGGGTTTGGTGCAGTCGGCGCAGCAAATAAAGTTACAGAACTTTCAGACCTCGTATCAGGACTTGTCAAAAAGGTAGTAGAGGAAGCTTTGGCTGCAGTTCCAGATTTGAGCAAAGTCATATAAATTTTCTTTTTTAGTCAATAAAATCAAAAATAAATAGATAATTGCGGTCGACGGGATTTGAACCCGTGTTATGGGGTTGGAAACCCCAAGTCCTAACCAGGCTAGACTACAACCGCATAAATTAGCCAGTCAAATTAGTAGATGTTTATTGTTTGCTAAGGAATTTAAACTGTTTCGAAAGCCTCGAGATAAAAAGAAAAGATAAAAAAAGATTAGAATTTGAGATTCTTTCTTGTTGTCTGGATAATGTTTCTTGCGTCTTCCTGACCACCAATACCAAATGCAATTGCAAATGCTAATGCAATTCCAAATGCCATTGCCTGAACTAATGTCAAGAATATTCCAGTTACAAGGGTTGTATTGAATCCTGCAGTTGCAAGACCCATTGTTGCTCCAACACAAACTATTGCAAGTTTTACTCCTCTTGCAACGAGTTTGACTGGGTCAGACTTGCTGTTTAATTCGATTATCGATTCTTTTACGTATTCTCCTAGGAGAACTGCTGCTAAGATAACAAGAAGACTTCCAATCAAGACTGGGACATATGCTAGCAATGCAGTTAAGTACATTGTTATTGTTCCAAGTTCAACAAATGATACTGCTGCCTGAACAAATATCAACAATACATAGTATTTGACGATTTTTGCTACTACGTCGCTTATCTTAACGCTTCCAAGTGCATCGTCTACTTTATTTTGTTTAAGGAATTCTTCAAGCTTAATGAGTTTGAATAGTCTTGATACAATTCTGCTAATAAGAACTGAGACTACCCAACCTAAAACAAACACCAATATTGCAGCAATTAGGCCTGGTAAAATTGCAATCATTTGACCTACAACATGTGCTGCTGCAGCTGTTACTGGATCTATTAAACCTTGATTTAATTCTACTATAATATCACCATTCTCGACCGCACAGGTGATTTTTTTAAACGTTTCGTCTGAGTGAAACAATGGTTTTTTATGTTGAGTTAAATTTATTGTCGTTATTTAAGTATGTTTGTGGTTTATAACTATTTCCTATTAAATTAACTTTGTGACCTTAAAAAATAAACGTGCTAATGTTGGCCATGCTGCTCCTAAAATGCCAAAATATGATTTATTAGTCGAACCATTATCTGTCGTCGCTGAATTTGGTCTTCCAAATTATCGACCAGGTCAAGTATATTGGTCGAAAGTTTCCGATGAACGACTTTTAGAAGTTACTCGAGATTTTGCCTCTAGAAACAATTTGCCTGTAAAGGACAAACTCATTGAACATTGGTCTGGGCTGGTGTTTGAATTAAAAAAACGAGGACTTTTCAAAAATCTTACTCTAGGTGAAATTACTCCACCAGGTTCCAATTTAAGTGACATTCAGTTAGCATCTAAACCTGTTTATCCATTTATACTTAGAGCAGCTTTATACGATCCAGATTTGGCACATAAAACATTTCCAATTAGTAAAAAAGGTTATCGACAATTTCGTTATGTTTCTGATTCTCATCTTTATTCAGTTGCCATTGCAACGATTGCCAATAATCCGCAAATTAAGAATATCTCGGCATTTGTTAAGTTTGATAGTCCATTTGGAGAAGAGTTGATTAGACGTGGTCTTGATCAATATATAAGGTTTGAATCATCTGGCAAATCAAAAAGGAAATTTAAACGAAGACCTACCAAGAGTATTGTCAAAGAAATACAGGCTTTTGTAGATCAAAATCATATTGAAGGTATTGTTGATCTTAAACGTTATGACTCCGGATATTTTCGCATTTATTACGAAAGAAAACTCACTGCTTTAATCAAATTCCATGAAAAAACAAAATACGATAGATCAAAACCTCTTGATGATGAAAAGGATGAAGACGATCTTCAAGATTAAGGCTGGCACCATTCTATTTCGAAATAATCGTATTCACTCTTTGGCAAGTCTATTTTTTTTATTATGTAATAAGTAACACTGCTTTCACGATCTGAAATCGCCATCATCATCTCAAGACCAAATTCTGAACATTCAAGAAGTGCTTTAGAAAGCTCTTCTCCGCCAATGTACTCATCTTCGCTTAATGAATACATCAAATATTTTGGAAGACCATCTTTTGGCGTTTCGATTCCACCTTTCTTGCGGTGATATAGCAAGAAGTCCAATCTTGGTTTTTTCAAGTTTACTTTTGCCTGGCTTCTCTTTCCAGGAATTGCCAATATGAATGTCTTCTTTACGCTATGTGCCACTCTAATTGCTCGTGCCCATTCGGAAATAATTTGTTTGTGCTTTCTAGGGAAAACATGGATTACATGTTTTGAGTGCATCCACTCTTCTTCGCTTCTAACTGGAGAAGCTCCTGGAAAATAAATTCTAAAGTGAGTTCCAAACTTAAATCCGCTCTTCATCACGTATCCGCGTAATCTCCAGTCTTCATATACGCTATACATATCATCAAAGAACTTTATTCGTTTTTTTGCTATTTTTTCAACCTGATTTAGTTTGATATTCTTTAACTTTAGTTTTCCATGTCTTGAAAGAAAGATTGTTTCGTAAATGTCCAGTTTAGATATTTTTCCTCGATGTGCTGCCTTGTATGTACCAAATTGGCCTATCCAATGATTTTCGTATAATTGTTTGCCTGCGGTTTCGTCATCTACTACTGTCTGTAAATCATCTGGGAAAAAAAGTCCTTCAAATGAATATGAATCAATCTTAAACTCAGAACTTTCATACTTATTACAAGTGCGTCTTCCATAATTGCCTACTGCTTCTTTGATATCTCGTAAAACCAGTCCCTTATCTCTCCAATCTTTGTATGTTAAGTATCTAGCAAGTAATTTCTTCTTCTTTATGAATAGCTCAGCAAGTGAATTGAATGAATATTCGTTTAGTTTTGAATCATAGCATTTTCCGTTTCTAATGTCCATCACATAGAGTGCTTCTTCTGGACTTAGATA
>CAZZKB010000006.1:0-14308 GCA_964654575.1 Microcaldota archaeon
CGGACAGAGAGTTTACAGTCCGTGTGTTGAAACCGTAGAGTTTGAAGGAATTAAATACGAAACAAATTTTAGTCATGATGTGATAGTATATCAGCCTAAGCAAACTGATCTTTTTGCAAGAGTAGGTGACATTGTACACCGAGCATATTTCAGAATAAATGCGAACGGCAGAGAATACTATTTAACAAGGGGAGATAACAATCCCGTTCTTGATATTCAAATAGGAAATAGCCCAATTGAAAAACAAAATATGAAGGGCAAAGTAA
Source organism: Microcaldota archaeon (assembly GCA_964654575.1). GTDB lineage: Archaea > Micrarchaeota > Micrarchaeia > Anstonellales > Bilamarchaeaceae > Bilamarchaeum. Next base: position 267 of record CAZZKB010000006.1, read on the forward strand.
TCACTAGAATTCCCTATTTGGGTTATTTCAAATTGCTTATTTCAGGCCTTATAAAAGAAGATTCGCAGTGTAGTACGCAATTGACTTTTGACCATTCTAATTGATTTAGCCCATGCGCTCAAATGGCTCGATAATCTGACCATAAGTAAGTCCGGCGTGTTCTTTATATTGTGAATCTAAAAACGATGCAATAGATGCCTGAAAATCTGACACACTAACTTCAATGCCCAAAGTTAGACCATGTAGAATTCTTCCTTTAATATGAGCTAAAAGATCGACTCTGGCAGCACGATGATATGGATTTGAATCGACTGCTGAAGCACCATTTGCATTAAGAGTTAGATCACGATATGCCTCAATACAATTGAGATTAGAACAAAAACATAACTCGGAGGTAAATGCCCTAGCTTCAGAAGAAACATCTTCTGTAGAAATATTAAACACGTTATCGAAGTGGTGAGTAAGTTCGTGCTGCTCTAGTACTGCGGATGGAATGCAAAGATCTTGTTGAGATTTCATAAGAATGATTGAACCGTTTTCAGTAGCAATGCAGTAACCCTGACAACCGTCAGGTAAATCTTCTCCAGGAGATAGAACGAAGCATTTTGCCCCAGCAACTGTGTAGTGTTGATCAAAACGTGCAAAGTGATATCTGCCATGATACGAATAAAAAACAATTCCGAATTCCAACAATAGATCTTCTGCTCTCTGAGAGTCTGGATTTTGCAAAAACGATTTTGAACAATCATCGATAGTGTGGTACCGATTGCCTGAAAAGATAGAAACTGCCAAATTCAATGAGTTGCTATCTACGACTTTGGAAAGTTTGTTCATGCCACCAAAAAGGAGACTGTCTGAAGCAATTGCCATGAGAGACCCATCTCTACCTAAGTAGCCCAAAGCTTGAGCTTTAGAGAGCAGAAGGTTGTAAGCACCAGACACATTATGCTGATTAACTAAATCAAGAAGTCGATCTCGCTCACCCTTAAGGACTAATGATTTTGGTTTATAAGGCGACCTTTTGACATAAATTCGTGAAGAGAGCGAAATTCCTCGTTCAATCAAATCGGGAGCAGAATATCTTCTTGAGCGCAATAAAAATCGAGCATATGAAACAGGATCAGAACTGTGTGAAGAGATCAAAAAAATAGTACTAAAATGACGCAATGCTTCTTCAACATCAGAATGAAAGTCACCCCAGTGGCGAACACTTCGAACATCTCTAACAAGTCTAGGAAATGCAACTTTTACAACTGATGAGATAGCATCTTCTGCAATTGGTCCAGAGTCAGCTGCCATGCGATCAACTAGTTCTCTTGAAGCAGCACATGAGGAAATAGATTTTCCAAATCTGCCAGCGACTAATTGACGATAAAGACTAGGCTGCGATTGACTCTTGCGATATACCACAGCAGAATAATATGCAAAGTGTGTTTTAAAAAGCTAATGTGTGGAAATAAAATCAACGATAATGCTTCTCTCCATCCTTAAGTGCCATTAAAGATTGAAGTTGATTGCGAAGACGGTCTTTTTCTTTTGCAGATATTTTCAGTGAACCAATTTTTTCATCCCAGACTGAAAGTGCACCAATTATCCTTCCAATAACCCGCTCGTTATCAGTATAGCGAGCATATTCGATAAGGCTATTTAGTGCATAATGAGAATTTGATTTTGAAAGTGCGTCAAGTATTGCAGAGCGCAGGAAATGATTTGCCTCGCTTTCATAAGTACAAAGACGTGCATAATGATAAGTCAAAACTTTTGCTGCATCATCACCATCCATTGAACCAAGTAGCTTAATCATCTCGCACAATCCTTCAAGAGACGTATGATAATTGAACATAGATCGATAAACATTCATACGAATTGCAGAAGAATCTAGGTTTGGGCTCTTTGCCTTAAAGTAATCGTAAGTGTGAATGAATTTTAAGTCAGAACTTGAAGAAAGATTTTCGTGAATCATATAAAGAATAACTTGACGCAGTGGCTCTGTACCTTTTTCGAAAAGAGAGAGTAATTTTTTTATTGCCTCATCCTTAGAAGTTTCTTTTGCGGCAACCGGATAAAACTTGATTGCATGCATCGCATTTTCCGCTTCCTTTATCTGAGCAGCAAGTTTTTCATCCTGCTCATTTTTTTGAATTTGTGCAGGCACTGGAGGTGCAGTAGTGCTAGCAGGAGCAGCAGTTTGATTTTGATTCGATTTTTCCTCGATTTTAGGAGCAACTTTTGAGTTTTCCGCCTTATCTGTCTGAGCCATAAATACACCAAGAATATAAAAATAATGAACGAATATATTTCACATAATAGATTATAGATTAATAGGGAGATGAAAATGAAAATCCTCTTTGCGACGAGTAATAAACACAAGGTCGAAGAAGCAGCAGCAATATTATCTAAAGAAGGAATTGAGTTAGAACATTTTCCATTTACCCATCGAGAAATTAGGTCTGATAGTATAGAAGAAGTGGCGATAGAAGCGGCAGAGGCGGCATACAACAAATCAAAAAAACCAATATTTGTCGAGGACACCGGATTGTTCATAGAATCATTAAACGGTTTTCCAGGAACATATTCTGCTTGGGCAATGAAGAAAATTTCAAATAAGGGAGTGCTAAAACTAATGAAGGGAGAGAAAAATAGAGCAGCAAAATTTATGACTGCAATTGCGTATCATGATGGGAAAAAAATCCACACTTTCATCGGAGTTTGTGATGGCAATATTGCAGAAGAAGAGAGAGGCAGAGCTGGATTTGGATATGATCCGATATTTATTCCACAGGGAGAAAATGAGACATTTGCACAAAACATAGGGTTTAAAAACAAGCTCTCCCATAGATATAGATCGCTTCTGAAATTCTTAGCATTTTTAAAGCAATAGAAGTAATACTAATATTCTGCTCTTACGACGAAATGAGCGGTGTTAAAATGGCAAGATTACATTCAAAGAAAAAAGGTAAATCCGGAACAAAAAGATCAAAGGAAAAGTCAGCCCCAAGCTGGGTTAATGTAAATAAGGCAGAACTGGAAGACCAGATAATAAAAATGTCTAGAGAAGGTACTCCAGCTTCAAAAATTGCACTTTATATGAGAGACCAGATGGGAATACCAAGCTTAAAGCCAATATTGGGCATGGGAATTGTTGCTTTCTTGAAAAAGAGTAAGGCAGCTCCAGAATACCCAGAGGACTTGATGAGCTTGATAAAGAAAGCTGCTAAAATGAAGGGACACATGAACTCATTTAAGAAGGACCTTCATAACAAAGTAAAACTTGGTCATGTTGAATCAAAGATTCAGAGATTAGCAAAATACTACTTACAAAAGGGAATGTTGCCAAAAGGTTGGAAATACAGCCAAGAGAGCGCAGCATTAATAGCAAAGTGATGGTGATTATCTGGCAAGCGGCAAAACAAAAGTTGTTGACAAGTGGAAAGCAAAGAAATGGTACTCAGTAAAGGCTCCTGCAATTTTCGAGTCAAAAGAAATATCCGAAGTAGTTGCAAGTGATGACAAGTATCTTGAAAACAGAGTCATAAAGAAGAACTTGATGGAACTTGGTCTTGGCGGAGCATCGCAAATGGCAATGTTCACAACAGCACTCTTTAGAATAAAGGATGTTAAAGGAACTGAAGCAAACACCGTACTTCTTGGACACGAGATATCTCCATCATTCCTTAAGACATTCGCACGAAGAGGAAAATCACTCATTCACCAAGTAGTTGATCAAAAAACTAAAGATGGTGAAGGAGTTAGAGCAAAGATAATCGCAGTAACTGGTGCTCGAGTTAGCGAAAATACTAGAAGAAACTTAAGAAAGGCACTTGTTGAAGAAACTCAGAAAGCAATTTCTGAAGGAAACTTTGACGATGTTATGAACGATGTCTTATACGGTAGACTTTCAACCAAAATCTTCAATAGATTAAAGCAAATAACAAAGATGAAGAGAGTTGAAGTCAGGAAGACAGAAAGACACGAAGTCTTCAAGTAATTTTTTATCAATCAATTTCTTTTAATTACAATTAATTAAATAAAAACTATAGTTATATATTTATTATAAAAGAAAAGCACTAGCGTAGCAAAGGGGATATTTATGTTGCCAGGCGGAATGGATCCAAGAAAAATGGAAGCAATGATGAAGCAGATGGGAATTAAATCCCAAAATATAGATGCAAAACGAGTTGTTATCGAAACTGAATCTGGAAAAATAGTAGTAGAAAACCCACAAATAGTGCAGATAACAATGCAGGGTCAAAAATCATTCCAGATAAGCGGAGAAATAAAGGAAGAAGCTTCAGATGACGATATAAAAATGGTAATGGAGCAAGCTGGCGTTAGTAGAGATGAGGCTGAAGCTGCACTAAAAGAAGCAGACGGAGACATTGCAGAAGCAATACTAAAACTCTCAGAAGAGAAGGAATAAATAAACTGCAGTTGATAATAAAAAAGGAGCTACAAAAATGAACATCTCAAGAAACGAGAAAATACTGATTGCATTATTTGGTCTGCTTATTCTAGCAGCTATAATAAAATTTGCAGGGTTCTTTCAAAAAAGTGCCACTGCTCAAGATGCAACAAATTTCGTTCTTGACGATTTGACTGCAAAATATCCAAATTCAGAAATCGAAATAATGAACATAGCAAATAAAACAAATAGCGCTGGATCATCTTACTTTGAAGTAAAGGCAAGAGTTACAAGTATGCAAAATACACCATGCCCAGAGAGAGTCCACATATTTTATAATTACCCGATTCAGAATTTTGTTCCTCAAACTCCAGAAGTAATAACAAAAGATTGTCGAGTTTGCACCGATGGACTATGTAACATAGCATTTAAGGAAGAGGCAATAATAGCATCGCACACTTTAAACGGGACAACTGAAGTCCAAAATTACCTAATGCAAAATACTAATTCAAGATCGATAGTGCGAGAGAGCAATGAATCTTGGGCAGTAGATTGGCTAAGTAATCAGAGCGATTATGGATACGAAGTAGTAATACACAGAGCTGGAACAATACTTAATGTTGTAAGAATACCAAGCACCCAGGTAAATTAAAATTAAACTAATTTATAGTAACCATTCCACTTCGATCATCAGCAGTGATTTCTCGATTTACAAATTTTAAGACCACATCGATATTTGTTAAAAGATGTGAAGTTAGAGCTGAAGTGGAATAGGATGTTTTACCTTTAGCAAGAGCAGCGTAGATTAGAAGCTGATCTGAAAGGTGCATATCAACCATCTTTGTTTCTGAATTTAATTGATCAATGCATTCCTGAGAAACAGTCTCAGATCGTTTGCCTTTTTGACCAAGAACAAAAGATCCATGAAAGCCCCGCCAGGCAGTCACGCAATTACCAACACTAAGCGATGGATCACGGCGAAGGTAAACTTCCTCGATGCCGTTTTGAAGAAAAACCTTTTTTTCTCGCATCGCAATTATGTCATCAAGACCACTAAGGCGAATGATGCAACGAGTTTTTTGATCATCATTTGCCCAATTAGTACAGCCAGAAAGGCTTGACGGAGAGATTTGAAGTTCGATTTCCCCGCCACCAGCCGGATAATACCCGATTTTGTGAAGTTTTGTCGAAGCATTAACTCCAAATCGAGAGATAGCTGGAAGAAAAACCTTTTCAAAATAGTCAAATCCAGGAGATTTTTGGATGAACGTGCCTCCAATTATACTAACAGTGCTTTCTTTTGAACAAGAATTTAGAATCGGAAGAATCGTTTGAGCTAGAAGTAGTGCAGAGCCAGCGGTTCCGATATTAAATTCATATTTACCCCCAACTAATGGCCCTGGAGTGAATTTTAGCTCTCTGCTTTCGGTTTCTGCCCCCTCTAGAGTGCCACGTGAGATACTCCTAACTGCCTTTGCACAAGCAACATGCTGCGCAGCTAGACCCGGATTTGGTCGATTAGCCCTGATGTTAAAGATACGAATGGGCTTTTGAGAAATGGCACTAAGGCTTAGCGCAGTTCGAATCATTTGTCCTCCGCCTTCACCAATTGAGCCATCGATTTCAATGAAATTTGACAAGTGAATCACTTGGTGATATAATCAATAGTCGGATTATTAAGGCGACATATTTCAGAAGGCTTGACTTGTGTTAAAGCAGTTGTAGACCCACCACCACTATAGACAAGAGGCATTTCGAGCACCTTCTTATCGATAAAGAATTTTGCAGAATATCCAAAGGAAGGGGTTCCGCCAGCTGGATAGCCGGTTTTTTCTAAAATTTCTTCTGGGGTTGCAAACCGAAGTTTAGATCCAACAAGGGCAGAGACTTTCTTTAAATCAAGTTTATCCTTACCCCGAATAATCGAAACAACTAGATGACCATTCAGGTCAACCGTGCAGATATTCTTGACAAATTGATCAACTGAAGCATTAGCACTTTGAGCCGCCTCCTCAACCGAATGACAAGAAGTTTCAAAAACTAAAACTCTGGCATCGACACTGTTTTTAGTAATAAAAGCTGAAAGTTTATCAGAATACTGATCCATGAGATAATACTAATCAAAGATAATTAAGAATAGTGTAACTCAAAATAATAGTTTAAATGAAAACTAATGTTGAAGATTTGAAGCGTAAAGAGAAAGAGGCCAGCGGTTTTACCCGCTGGCAAGGCGACCAGTTATTCCTCCCATGCTTAGAATAAGCGTCTAAACTATCTATGCTAAATAATTATATAAAGCTTCGCAATAAGGTGTTAAAAAATTCTAAAAAGCGGAAGATGGTAAAAACAGTGTCAGATAGTAAAAAATAATGAATAACGGAATTGTGGCTTTCTACGACGTAAAATACCAGTGGGTAACAATAAATTATCATGATTAGTGGAAGTGCGTGTTTTCCGCACTCACCTTAGAGCTCTTAATTGTTTTAAAACCTAACCCAATCAATTGAAATCCCAAGAGAGAGGGGAGAGAGAAACAATGGGATTATTTGAAGAAATAGAACAAAGTCACACGATATTTAAGGATGTGAACGTTCTTTCACCGCACTATGTTCCAAGAGAACTACCATTTAGGGAAAGGCACATCAATGAAATAACATCGATTCTTTCACCTGCACTAAAAGGTCAGAAGCCTCGAAACCTGATTATATATGGCAAAACAGGCACTGGGAAAACCTGTTCGGTCAAAAGAATCATGGAGGATTTTGAAAGTAGTGGTAAGGGGAGGGGAGCTGCAATACATTATATCAATTGTAGAATATACAATTCGAGATATCGAGTGATGCAGAAAGTACTCAAAAATTACATACCAGAAGTTGAAAAATCCGGCTTTGGATTACCATACTTCTATGAAAAATTAATCGAGATAGCTTCAAGCGGAAAACAGATTGTACTTGTACTTGATGAGATAGATATCGTAAAAGACCTAAATGAACTTGTATACACCCTAACTAGGTCGAATGACGAGATTCGAAATGGCGGGGTCACAATACTTGGGATATCAAATAAGCTATCGTTTAAGGAGACACTAGACCCAAGAAGTCGAAGCAGTCTTTATGAAACTGAGATGGTCTTTGCACCATACACTGCAGAACAGATACAGAAAATACTTTTTGCCAGAGTTGATGATGGATTCATACCTCAAGCAGTCGATTCTGGAGCAATTAATTTGGCAGCAGCAATAACATCTCAGGAAACAGGAGATGCAAGATACGCATTAAAACTAATTAGCAAAGCTGGAGAAATTGCACAGTGCGACGGGAGAAAACGAATAACTGATTCAGACGTGGAAGCTGCACGAAGAAAAGTCGAAGTCGACCTTACTCGCGAAACTATAGCAACGCTACCAGAAATGCACCAATTAGTTCTATATTCAATAGCAAACCTAACTCTTAGCGGCAGTAAGTATTCAAGACTTGAGGGAATGGAAAACGGACTTCTTTTCTCTGGCGAAGTGTACGAAGAATATGACAATGTTTGTCGCAAAATAGGTAAAAGAGCCAGAAGTACACGATGGTATCGCGAGTACCTAAGCGATCTTGAGATACTAGGCCTTATTTCCACAATGCCAAGCGGTCGAGGCTTAAGAGGACAGACCACATTAATCAGATGTGGAAGTAACCCACAAGACATAACAGAAGTACTAAAATCGACACTTTATTCTTAGTTTTTCTTTATTGATTATTAATTTAAACAACTAAAGAAAAGAATTAAACTAAGGTTAAATTGCTCCTTTTAGTTCATCAACAACTCGAAGCATGTTTACTTTGCCGTATTTTTCAACATGGATTATTCCGCGCTCCTCGAGTTTCTTAACAGCCCGATGCGCCTTTAATCTATTCATACCAGGTAGATGAGAGATTTCACTCTGTGTTGTCATTCCGCCTTTCTGATTAATCAAAGATAATATTTCTCGCTCATCCTCATCTAAAAACTTCATAATTAGATTCATATTATTGACTATCACTTTCTGCTGACGTTCGATTTTCTCACTCAAAACCCGATATACAATAAAACCTGTAGAAACACCTAGAAGTGCCATTATGACCATGAGTTGGATGTGATAATCCATAACAGGCTGAAGTATAGCTGGAACATTACCTTGTGGATAGAGTGCAAAAACAAGCACCAAAATTGTGATCAAAAAAATGAAACATGAAACTAGGATAAGAGCTAAAAACATTGTTTTTGATGAGTTGGATTTGTTTTCCATAGACGTAGAATAGATTGTTTCAATATTTAATATATATTGTTTCAGCAGAATGAAACATTAGAAATTCAACTAAAAGAATGGTGAAAATATGAGTAATGAGATAACAGTCAGTAAAAATACACTGATATTGTTTGCAGGTTTGATATTTGCAGTTGTAATAGGAGGATATATAGTTTTTGGCAATCAGAACACTCAACCCCCCAACACTACAAATGGGCAGAATAATCAGCCAAATACATATGTAGCTCCAAGTGCAAATGGTTCAGTTCAGGAAGTCTACCTAACAGCACTTTCAAATGGAAATTACGATAAAGACCAAATTACAGTAAAAAAAGGAATACCAGTTAGGCTTCATTTTAACACTCAGGGAAATGTTGGTTGCGGCCGACAGCTAGTGATCAGAGGCTTAGGAGTTCAGACAATTTCAAATGGAGCAGAGCAGGTTGTTGAATTTACTCCACAAAATGAAGGAACATATCAATACACATGCGGAATGGGTATGTGGGGCCCTGGAAGACTAAATGTGATATCGTGAATTACTCCGGCGAACTAGGAAAAATATTTGTACATATTAGATATAGAATTACATTATTCTTACTCCTAGCTTTGCTTGGATCAATTTTTGCAATAACTTCAAACATAGTTGTTCCAAGCACACTTCAACTTAACCCAAGTGCAGAACCAATCAAAATTATCATGATGTTGATGATCGTCATTCTAATGTCGATTAATCTAACAGTGCTTTTTCACAATTACGAAATGAGAAAAGGAACTGTGAAACAATCTACGATTTTGGGAACGCTTGGGGCACCTTTTACTACTGCTTGCCCAATTTGCCAACCAATTTGGTTGGTTTGGCTTGGATTTGGCTCTTTTACGGCCTTCTTATCAGACATAAGCATATACATAGGAATTTTGAGTTTTGGACTTCTGCTGCTTTCATTGCATAACTTGCTTAAGGCAGCTTCTAGTACATGTGAGGTGAAAAAGAATGGAAAAAACAATTAAGGTGCAAGGAATGCATTGTAAATCCTGTGAGATGTTACTTAACGATTCGATAGCGGAAATAGCAGACGTGGAAAAAGTTAATTCTGACTTCAAAAATGGCATAGTTATAGTCAATTACAAAACAGAAGAAGCACTTTTGGAAGTAAAGAAAACGATTGAAAAAGAAGGATATAAGGTGGTTGGATGAGCGAGCAGCGATTAAGACTAAATGGGATAACCTGTCAATCATGCCACAAGATAATCAATAGAGTTGCGTTGGCAAACAACGCCAAAGTAAATAGCATAGATCAGCAAAGTGGAGAAGTTGTAATTGATTGTGACCAGAAAGACTTGATTTCCATCAAAGAGCAGCTTGCAAGTAAAGGTTTTGGAGAAAAGAAAGATGGCGAAGTTGGAGATGGACGAGGGGACCCAGCTAGAGTTGTAAAGTATATTTCTGGAGTACTCTCTGGTCAAAGCGAGTTTAGAATTGAATCGAAATTGATGAATTATTCGATAATAAGCATGATCGCGTTGATTATTTTAAATGCGGTTTTTTATTCACAATTTATTTCAAAAAACGTGCAAAATGCAGCTGCTTACTTGCCACTGATCATAGTTGGAATTTTGAGTTGTGTGATAACCGTCTTTTCGTACCAGCACATGAAGTATTATCGAAAAACGATCTCTTGCATGAACGGCATGATGGCCGGAATGACGATCGGGATGATAAGTGGTTACCTCTTTGGAGCTTTAGTTGGAGCGACAAATGGGATGTTCATCGGTTCAGTGCTCGGAATTGCAATCGGAATATACCTTGGAGTTGGATTAGGTCGCTGCTGTGGAGTTATGGGCGCAATGGAGGGAGCTATGGCCGGGTTAATGGCAGGCGTAATGGGGGCAATGACTTCAGTAATGCTTATTCGTGATAACCTAGTCTTGTTCCTTTACATACTCTTTGGAGTTTGCAGCTTCATTCTTGGCGGCCTTAGCTATATGATGTATCGTGAATCTGGCCCGGCTGCTGAAGAAGAACAAACAAGAGAAACCAGACTGCTCGAAGTATTGCTACCTAACATTTTACTTTCATTGCTACTTGTCGGAATTATGATCTGGGGACCAAAAGGCATCGTTGTATACCCATAAATAGAGGTGAAAATATGAAACGAACTGAAATAGCGATTGGCGGGATGCACTGCGCTTCATGCTCCACTTTGATAACTAGAGCATTACAAAAAACAGATGGCGTAAAAATGGCCAATGTTAATTATGCAGCAGCCAAAGCACTAATCGAGTTTGATGAAACGAAGGTCGAGGCTAATAAACTGATAGACGTGATAAAATCCAAAGGATATCAGGCAACGATTGGAGTTGATCGAGAACGAGAAAAACAAGTAAGAGAAAATGAAATTTCGGATTTGAAAAAGCTCCTTATATTTGGTGCAGTTCTCTCAATCCCTGCATTAGTCATAGGCATGTTCTTTATGGATATACCATATCGAATTATCATTCTTTTCTTGCTAGCCACGCCAGTTCAATTTATAGTTGGAAAAAATTTCTACTTAGGAGCCTTTAGCGCATTAAAAAACAAGACTGCAAGCATGGACACTTTAATTGCAGTCGGAACAAGCGCAGCATATTTTTATAGTGTAGCAGCAATGCTTGGTTTTGCTCAGGAGCAATATTTCGAAACTGCAGCAACACTTATTACACTAGTCGTGTTAGGCAAATATTTAGAGGCAGTTGCAAAGGGAAAAACCTCTGACGCAATCAGAAAATTAATGGGATTGACTCCAAAAACAGCGATCGTAATCCGAGATAATAAAGAAGTTGAAATTCAAATTTCGGAGGTACTTGTTGGGGAAATAGTAATCGTAAAGCCAGGAGAAAAAATACCCGTTGATGGAATAGTAGTTGAGGGAAATTCTTCAGTTGATGAGAGCATGATAACTGGCGAGAGCATACCAGTTGAGAAAACAGTAAATTCGAGCGTTATTGGCGGGTCGATAAATAAACATGGTTCATTTAGATTCAAAGCACAGAAAATCGGTCAGGATACTGTTTTGGCACAAATAGTGCGATTAGTTGAAGATGCGCAAGGGAGCAAAGCAGAAATCCAAAGATTTGCAGATTCGATTAGTGCAATCTTTGTCCCAGTAGTCATTATACTTGCAATTGCTTCATTTGCAATTTGGTATTTTGTACTTGGTCAGACATTTACGTTTGCAATGGTGATCGCAGTTTCAGTCCTAGTAATAGCTTGTCCATGTGCCCTTGGCCTAGCCACACCAACCGCGATCATGGTCGGAACCGGAATCGGGGCGCAGAATGGGATTTTGATCAAAAATGCCCAGGTTCTTGAAACAATGCACAAAGTAAACACAATAGTGTTTGATAAAACTGGAACAATTACAGAAGGAAAACCAAAAGTAACAGATTTTGTTTTGCTTGGAAAATACAGCAGCAAAGAAGCACTTAATGTAGCGCTAAGTATAGAGAATAATTCAGAGCACCCACTAGCTGATGCAATTGTGGAATATTCAAAGGCAAATGGAGCAGAATTACTTAAAGTAAATGATTTCAAAGCAATTCCGGGACATGGAGTTGAGGGAAAAATAGGAAAGACAACAATATATCTTGGAAAGCCAACTGAAGATACAACAGAGCAGAAAGAGATAGCAAAAACAATAGTAAGAATACAAGAAGAAGGAAAAACTGCAATGGTTTTGCGTGCTGATAATAAACCAGTTGCCATCTTTGGTGTTGCTGATACTCTTAGGTCTACAAGCATACAAACAATATTGGAACTTAAAAAAATTGGAACACAATCTTGGCTGATAACTGGAGATAATAAACGAACTGCACTAGCAATAGCAAAAATAGCTGGGATAGATAATGTCTTTGCACAAGTTCTACCAAAGGATAAGGCAGAGTATGTAAAACGACTTCAAAACGAGGGCAAATCAGTTGCCTTTGTTGGAGATGGGATTAATGACGCACCAGCACTTGCTCAGGCAGATATTGGAATAGCGATCGGAAGCGGAACAGATATAGCAATGGAAACAGGCTCGATTGTGTTGATGAAGAGCGATCCGATGGATGTAGTACGAGCCATTAGACTTGGACGAGCCACAATAAGCAAGATAAAGCAAAACATGTTCTGGGCCCTAATTTACAATGTAATTGGAATACCTATAGCAGCAGGGTTGCTTTACCCGACATATGGGATATTACTCTCACCAATCATTGCTGGCGGAGCGATGGCACTCTCGAGTGTTTCAGTCGTGTTAAGTGCACTTACATTACGATGGATTAAATTGAAGTGAAGACATAAAAGGAAAGGCTTGGAATAAATAAGAGTGAAAAAATGTCAGACTCCGTTAGAATAGATAAAAACATTTTGATGATAGTTGGATTAGTAGTCATACTGGCAGTTGGTGCATTTTACTTAACTAGTCAAAAAAATACACCGCAGACCCAAAACACCAGCCAATTGCAAAACCAAACAGGAGCACAAAACAACAGCGGAGCGCTCACTAATAACACCACATTCGTAGCGGCAAACACAACGCTAAATGTACCAAACCAAGTTTCAATTCCAACCCTGATTAATGGCAGCATGAAGATGGGATCTGACAATTCGACTTTAGTAATGGTCGAATTTGCTGATTTGCAATGCCCATTTTGTCGAAAATTCTGGTACCAATCATTAGCAAACATACGAAAAGAGTATATTGATAACGGAAAAGTCCAGTTCATTTATAGAAATTTACCACTTGATGTTTATCCAATGTCTGAACCAAGTGCAGAAGCACTTCTTTGTGCAAAAGAACAGGGAAAAGAATGGGAATTGCACGATAAGATATATTTAGAGCAGATCAAAATAGGTGCACTAGGATTAGTTAGATATGGAAGTTACGAATTGTTGAAGTGGGCAAATGAAACTGGCCTCGATATGGTTCCGTTTCAAACTTGCCTAAGTAGCCAAAAATACCAAGCAGTGATTCAAAATGATAAAGATTATGCAAAAAGCCTTGGCTTTACCAATACACCAAGCTTCATAATAGCTAGAAGAGACGGAAGTGATTGGGTACCGATAATTGGAACTCAGAAATACGACACTTATAATAGTACGATAAATAACTTGCTTAGATAATAGGCAAAGTCCGGTGAAGAAAAAATGGATGAAACATTAGAAGAGACATACCAAAAATATATGAAAGGCAAAGTAGAAAATAAGGAAAAGAAATTGCAGATGACGCTGGAATCAAAAATCCCATCACTTAAGGCTAAAGAAACAAAAAAAATGTACGATGAATTAGTTAAGGCTGGATTTAGCAAAAAAGATGCACTAACAATAATCTGCTCAGGAGTGATGAGTAT
>CAZZKB010000007.1:0-8210 GCA_964654575.1 Microcaldota archaeon
TCCAATTATTCTTGTGGCAGATCCAATTTACGAAGGGTTTAGGATTGGCGGTCAACCACTTGATCCAATTGCACTTTCAATTGAAAGCAGAAGATTGGGGCCAACAGTAAGTCTATATTCAGTATCTAAACTCATGGCACTTCCTGACTGGAGATTGGGTATAGCTTGGTTTTACGAAGGCAGTGGTGAATTTAGAGCTGAATTTAGAGAACTTCTTGCAGCATTTGCAACAACCAATCAACCGCTTCTTGGTTCCGCATCAACAACTCACCAAGCAGATCTCCAGAGGTTTTATTCTGGTCTAATTAAAGGGGGTACTTATTCAAGTCAGTTCGATAAATTCAAATCCGACCGTGTGGCTACAGTTAGATCAAGAGTTCATGATTTTTCAAAAGCTCTATTCGAAATAGATGGTCTTGTTTTTCCAGATTGCTATTATGACAAAGCTGGAAGACCAAGCACTTCTGCGCTAAACTCATTCTATGTTATGGCTGGAATTGATCCAAACATCTCGCCTAGAGGTGAGCTTTCTCTAGCTAGGCGATTTGCAGATTTCTTAATCGAAAACGATCGAAAGGTTGTATTGGCAACTCCGGGAGACAGCTTCTTAGAGCAAAGCCTTAGAGGTCAAGGCAATGAATTTATGCGCTTTGTTGCTCTTCTTTCAGAAGCAGATGCAGGTTATGTTGTGGAACAAGTTAAGGCATTTGTAAATAGTCTAAAATAACTATGTAAAATTATAATATAAAATAAATAAAAACGATTATTTACCCAAACATACTTCCGCCTTCTTCAGCGGTTGGGCCTTTCTTCTTTGTAACTTTTGCCTTAATCATCGCTTCGCGCAATGATTTATTTAGGTCCTGAGCTTCTTTTTCAAGAGTTCCAGTTGTAATTTCAACTCCTGTTATTTTTGTAAGAGTTCTAATTGCATTTGCTGCTGCTCTTGGATCTAAGTATTCCTCAGATGCTTCAGCAAGTATTGCTGTAACTGGGAATTGCTCAAGTGTTCCTTTTGTAAGAAGTATTCCAGTAACTCCTGTTGTTGCGCCTTCCTTGATTGGTTTAGCCGACTTATTAGTCATGATGTCTCTAGTTGCTTTCTGATCGCTTGAAACTACATACACTTCGTCTTTGTTTTCTTTTAGCGAAATTCCTCCAAGTGAAATTATTTCGCTTGCTCCAAGTGACTTTGCAAATTCAAATATTTTATCAGCTACTTCAAGTGAGGTTGCTACTGGTATTGTCATTTCTGAAAGTGCTACGATCATGTTGTGTTTTTCAGAATAATGGATTCTTGCTGCTGGCATTGGTTTGTAGTTGTGTATTGCTGCAAGAGGGGCAAAATCGCTTGATATAAAATATCCACCGAAATTCATTGAAAGTGCATCGACTATCTGCGATGCTGCGACACTTCCGACTAATCCTGTTCCTGGAAAACCTAATACGAAAATCGGGTTCTTTAGTTTCTTTAAATCCGCGACCTTTTTTATCTGAACTTCGCCCATAAAGCCATTGAATTAACAAAGCTTATATACCATTCCATCAAAAGGCATTAATATGTCAGTTAGAAAGGAAAGCGTCTCGATGCCTATGGGCTCAGCTGGTATCGTTGGTATGTCTTCGGACATGAAACTCGAAGGAATCGAAATAGATCCTAAAGTACTTGTTCTTGGGACTTTTGTCTTAGTTGTCTTAGTCAAAGCAGCTTCTATACTAGTTCATTAGTTTTAGTTAATTAGTTCGATTATCTTTTTTCCAAATTTTTGTTTGTCCTTTTTACTTGCAGCTATTATCACTTCTGCTCTCTGCTCCTCAGCCTCTTTAAGAGAATTAACTAGGCTCGACATCTGGGTTATCGGTTCAAGCTCACCATTTTCGCTTGCGACCTTTATCGATATTGGTTTGAAATAAGTATTTGGGTAATCAACAATCGTATCAATCTTGAATTTTTTTGTTATCTCTTCTTCAAGTTCCTTTGCCCTCTTCTGATTTATCTGGGATTTTGATATTGCGTACACTTCCTTATACAAATCTCGATCAATTATTCCCTTTGCGTATTTTCCGCCCTTTTCTGATTTTGTCATTCTCCAGAGAGCAATTTCATCTTCAATTTTACAAAGATCATCCTGCATTATTGTCTGATCCAAAATCGCTCCTTCAATTGCCCGGTAAAGCATAGCTGTAGCAATTCGAACTGTCTTGTGCATGTACACTGCTGAAAACATCATGAATCTAGCAGTGAGCAAAAACTCAGCTGATTCGAGTCCTCTCTTTTGAATACAAATCTGTCCTTTGGAAAATTCGAGCGTATGTATTAGCCTTTCAATATCGATTAAGCCATAAGCAACTCCTGTATTTAGGGCATCGCGCTTTAGGTAATCCATTCTGTCAGCTCCTAGATCAGAAGTTACTATGCTTCCAAGGCCACCTTTGTCAGAGCCCATTTTTGCAATCTGTTTTGGATCATAATTTTCGGAAATAATCTCGCCAATTTCACCGCTAGTGATTAGTTTTTTGCCAAGCTCTTCATGATTTCCGATGTATTTTTTTACAACATCCTCGCCTTCATGTGAAAATGCAGTGTGTCCAATGTCATGAAGTAGGCCATATAGTTTTATCTTAGAAATCTCGTCCAAATTAAGATCTATTTTTCTTCCAATTCGTTCAGTTAGGTGTGCTGTTCCAAGTGAATGTTCAAAGCGCGTGTGGGTTGCTCCTGGGTAGACTAAATTTGCTACTGACATCTGTTTTATTCGTCGTAATCGCTGAAATGTCGCTGTGTCGATTATTTTCTCTTCTAAATCAGAAAACTCCATGTTTCCATGAATTTCATCGCGAATTATCATGTGTTAAATGGGATTGTCAAGATTATTATACTATCTCGTGATTAGTTTATTCATGAAAATTCGAAATCTAAATTTTATTCTACCAACTGCAATTTTAACTTTTTCATCATTAATAAACTCCACTTCTATGGTGTAACTTTGCCCTACTCAGATTAATCCTCTTGGGTTACTGGCACGGCATTTATCGTTCTATCTTTTATCTTATGTGGCATTAGCTTTTTTGTAAATGAAAAAATTCAAGTAAAAATGCGAAAGGCTGCAATACTTGTTCTTGCAATTGCACTCATATTTCTAGTTATTTATCTAATCTCGCCTGGTGTGGTTAATTTGTTAGGAATCAGACCGTACACCATGCTAATGGTTGTTTGATTTACTAATTTTTTATCCGGATTCTAGGTATATTGTTTTAATTAATGGTAAAAAGAATATCTATAAACATTATTGACATATAATTATTATGATAAGTATGTCTACAAATCTCACGCACCATCCGACTACCAAACTAACTAGGTATTTGAGAGACACTGAATTTTTTAGGGCTTTAGGCCCTATGAAAGCTGCTCTAATATCTGGTATTTTTACTACCTTTGAGTACACTCGTTTTACTGGCGTCGAGCTCTTTAGGGGAAATGATCAGGCACTTCTTAAGATTGCATCTACTAGCAAATATGGATCTGTTAGAACTATGGCTTCAGATGAACTATCTGATCGTTGGACTACTTTAAAACCAACAGAAATCCGTTTGGTTGCTGAAAATCTATCTCATGAAAAACTACTTCGTATCAGCGATTCTGCATCAATAAATGTTCTTCAAACTTTGGCACAATCCCAGATGTCAAAAGTCTCTTCTGCTGCAGTTTCTCAGTTCCTCAAACGTCGAAAATATTCTGATTTGGTGGCTCTTTATGATCGTCGTACTAGTTTGGGTTCTTGTGTACTAGCTGGGCTGAGCTCAGTATTGGATAACTTATCCGATAATCCTGCACTTACACTTCTTGCAACTGCACATCCAGAGGTTCAAATTAGAAAAACTGCAATTTCAAGGTTGTCTGATGCACAATCTACTATCCATATCGCTGCTTCTTTAGATCATCCTGACTTAGTATCTGCTGCAATCGATAAACTTAGCGAAGAACATCGGGTTGCTGTATACGAAAGAACAAAATCGGATATAACAAAAAAATTAGTTGTAGATAGGTTGGGTTCAGACTTAACCGAACTTTCCACAACTCCTTCCTTGCGGCTTGTCGCTCTTTTGCATCCGGATCAGGCAATTCGTCTACTAGCTATTGCTAAAATCAAAGACCATTCTACAATACTGGAGATATCTAATGCTGGACATGATCAAGTCGAAGTCGTTCAGACTGTAATTGTTAAGTTAAGTGATCCAGAAAAAGTTGGGGTTTACTACAAAACTGCCTCTGATGCGGTAAGAGCTTTAATATTAGATGATCTGGCTTCACTACTTGGTACTACTATAGATCAAAATGTTTTAGCGGTATTATCAGAACATGGCGACTCTTCAGTTCGAGTGCGCGCTATTTCGAAGCTAAACTCCGAAGATGCTCTCTCTTCAATAGTTACTCGTTCTAAGTATCCAGATGCGGTGTCTTCTGCCATCAAAAGACTCAGTCCAAATGCCCTCTGGCTATTGTATCCAAAAGTGCCAAAAACCACTAAAGATCAGATTGATGCTCGATTTGTTCAAACTATTTCAGAAATATCAAATGAGGGAATTTTACTTCATTTGGCCAAACTATTTACGGAGAAAATTCCTGTTCGAGTCAGGTCGAAAAAAGGCATGTGCTTTACGAAATTGTTGAATCAGTTAGTACTGTTGGACTAGAAAACCTACCTGCTTTCTGTAATCATTTATCTACTATTATCGATAATCTAAATGATGTAACGCTCGTTACTCTTTCAATAGCTTTCAATGACGATCAAGAAAGTGTCGAGAAAGCAATTAATAAATTATCAAACAATCCAAACAATCTTTCAAATGCTGCTATCTTAACCAAATTGCCAGCTGCAAGGGATAAGGTATTGAAAATGATTAAAGATCATGAAAATGCCTTGGCTCTTGTGGCATCAAGCAAGGGCATGCTACCAGATACTGACCAGAAGGCTATAGATCTGCTTGGGTGTATGGCAGCCAAACTTAAAATTGCAGAGGCTATCGAACTCGTTGCAACGCGGGCCACTGAAGTAATACACATTAGGGCTGCATCTTATCGAGCATACTCACTCTCATTCCAAATTGGACAACGTTTGCTCGCTGCGGCTAATGATGGCTATGATGTTGTGGATGCAATACAAAAAAGCACTACTACTATGCGCAGATACGAAAAGATATTAATTTCGGTAAAATCAGCTAATCGAAATGCAGAAACTGTAAAGTATGCGGATGATCTACAATCTAATTTAATTGGTGATTGGAATGATGCAGTAAATCGATGCCATATTGTAATGTCCTTAAGAGATCTTGAGCGCAAACTTCGTAGTATGGCTAGAAGAGGTCGTCCCACAACTGCCTTTGCGGATCTACGGTTGCCTGGAGAAGATCTGGTTGATAGTTTTGAAAAGCTACTCTGGTAATTACTACTACTAATTTCCCATATCTGTTTGTGGTGTTTAATTCAATAGTCTAAATTTTATGCCAGAGCAAATACTCCTTTTCTTTTTTCTACTATTTCACCTGCTTCACTCATCAGGCGCATAATTGCAAGTGCGCCATTCTGATCAATTTTCGAAGCTTCTGCAATAGCTCCAATTGGCATATCTTCTTTTAGATGCTTAATTATCGATTCTCTTCCTCTCTGGAGATAATCTTTTGTGACTGCGTAAAATTTCCCATCAAATCCTTTGATGCCAACTACATCTCCTCTCTTCATCTCACTGTTAATACTTACTGAAAAATTATACGCTTCGTTTCGATCTGTTATGACTACAAAGCCTTGTGATTTAAGAAGAGCTATTGAGCTTTGGCTTTGAGTTGGCTGAGGCTGACTTTGATTTGTGTTCACTTGTTTTTGATTTTGTGTTTCTTCAACTTGTTCATTTTCACTACTTGAATTTTGAGTTATTAGTGTGTATGCTTTGTCACTGATATTATAGACCCCATCCTTGTATTTATTTCCCTTAAAAATATTTATCAAATTCTTCTTTTGCAATAATTTGAGTGTTTCTTTTTCGTGTGAATTAAGAACGGTTTCTACGTGATTTGGCACTCTATCTACAAATCTGATCGAAACAAGCTTTCGCAAAGTTGCTATCTCTTCAGCACTCAGTTGGTCTTGGTTTATTTTTTGTTTTTCATTTTGATTTGTGGGGTGTTGTTTTTCTTCTTCAACTTTTTCCAATGGCAGGCAAATAATGTAATATCCATCTTTGAGCTTGAACAACTCCACTTCATTAATCCCTTCAAACTCTGGCGGAAGCTGCAGATACGGTTTGTTCTGGCTTTTTGAAAGTGGAATTTTTGCCATACTTGGCTCTTATATGCGTCACTTTAAATTCATATTCATCTAACGATGTTTTATGTCAGTTTCACCATTTGAAGAGCGTTATGCAACAAAGATGAATCCTATTTTCGAAGACGAATCAAAAATCCAGCGATGGATGCGAGTCGAAATTGCACTCTCAAAAGCACATTCAAAACTAGGCAACATCCCAACCGAAGTTCCTAAGAAGCTTGAAGCGGCAGCAACTAAAGTCAAATTTTCAAGAGTACTCGAGATCGAGTCTCAAATTCACCATGATTTAATGGCCATGGTAAAGGCATTTACTGAACAAGCAGGCGAAGCAGGAAAATATATTCACCTAGGTGCAACAAGTTACGATATTGAGGATACTGCAACTGCATTAATGTTTGTTGAAGCAATTGATTTACTTCTTGAAGACTCAAAAGGACTTCTTGAAGTTCTAAAAAAGCTCTCGAAGGATCACATCAAGACTGTTTGCGTTGGCCGAACTCATGGTCAGCATGCAGTTCCAACTACTTACGGGCTGAAATTTGCAATCTATTATCAGGAATTGGTTCGCAATATCGAGCGCTTAAAATCTGCAAAAGTCCAGATTGCTTATGGTAAAATGTCTGGTGCTGTTGGCACTATGGCAACTTTTGGCGAGCGAGCATTTGAAATCGAAAAGCTAGTTATGGACGATCTTGGTTTATCTGCTTCTCCGGCTTCAAATCAAGTAATTCAGAGAGATCGACATGCCCAAGTACTCTGCACATTGGCAATCTATGCAGCAAGTCTTGAAAAAATTGCAAAGGAATTGCGCAATTTGCAGAGAAGTGAAATAGGAGAAGTTTACGAGCACTATGGGGCTAAGCAAGTTGGCTCCTCAACAATGCCTCAGAAGAGAAACCCTCACAAATCAGAGCGTGTTTGTTCTCTTTCCCGCCTTGTGCGAGCAAACGTTCAAGTGGCAATTGAAAACATCCCGCTTGAGCATGAGCGTGATCTGACTAATTCAGCAAACGAGCGAGCAATATTCTCTGAAAGTTTCATCTGCCTTGATTACATGATTTTAGAAATGACGAAAATTCTCTCCGGCTTGGTATTCCATTTCGACAACATTGAGCGCAACCTCGAACTTACTGGGGGCTCAATTATGTCCGAGCGTTTAATGATCTATTTAGTTGAGACGAAAGGTATTGGTCGACAGGATGCTCATGAGAAAGTACGTGAGATTTCGCAAGAGGCGTTTGAGAAAAAGCTTCATTTACGAGATTTAGTGATCAAGAAGGGTCTGCTTACAAAGCAGGAAGCAGAGAAATTATTTGACTACTCTACATATATTGGAAAGGCCGAGGAAATAGTAAAACGTGCTACAAAATAATCTCTCTTAACGTCTTTTTTCCTTTAAATATACCTTTATATATCAAGCACGTTAATACTAAAGTTAGGGATAATTCATGGTATCAAATCAACCTCGCACTTTTCTCTATGGTGCCTTAGGGGCTGGCGCAATTGGTGCGATTTTAGCACTTATCGGAAATGGTGGGCCATTTACTATTGTGGGTGCAATTATTTGCGCTTTTGGTTCTATCATCGGAGTTCTTATCTGGCAGTATGGCTACTTAATTATACCTCTTATAACTCAGCGAACAAATGTAGTTATGATGTCTGAAGAGGGCTATGAAATTCCTCCTTCACAAGATGTCATTGTCAAATCTGCTAACGGCATGTATTACGCATCAGTCTTTTTGGGCTTGAAAATATTCGAGTCTGCGACAGAAAAAAGTACTGATGAAAATATTGTTTACACTCAATTTTTCGAGCGTGCAATTTCAAACCTTAAATATGTTACAAAGATCAGTTATCTTCTTTATGTTGAAGACATTGCTGAAAAGCG
>CAZZKB010000007.1:8310-14130 GCA_964654575.1 Microcaldota archaeon
GAGTGGGATAAATTCTTCCCAAGCAGACCACAAGAATTAGAGGAGAGTGTTGGTTAGATGTCTATAGGCGGAAAACTAACACTTACAAAAGTTTCAAATGCTGCTATCTCAAAGAGAGATCTGCTAGTGCACCCACCAGAACCACCTATGGAAATCCTTTTTCCAGACCCTACAAATTCGATATATATTGGTAGAACTCGAATTTTCAGTGTCCCCTTTTACTGGACTTTTGAAAATGTTGCTAATCCACACATGGCTATTGTAGGTATTTCAGGTTCTGGTAAGTCCTACTTTATCAAAACCTTCTTGATTCGCTCCTCATTTGTATGGAACAGCAACGCAATCATTATCGACTGGGCTGGCGAATATAAGGACTGGGTTCGAGAGACTGGCGGAAAAATTGTCTCATTAGGTAAAGGCTCGTTCCTCAACCTTCTTGATTTAGGTGGCATGAAGCCATATGATCGAATTAAGCAGATCATGAGAACTATCGAACTTCTTACTGACATTGCTAATTATCCAGAGCAGAGACGTTTAACTGAGCAGGCAATCGAAAAAGCATACTTAGAAAATAAGTTTAGGATGGATTCATTTGAGCAAAAAGACGAATTAGGTAATGCGCTTGTTCCTCCAACTCTGAAGGATGTTGTTCGTATACTTACCGAGCAGGCTCACGTTGGTTCATACGAATTTCCAGCTGAATTAGAAAATGCTATCTATCGACTTAAGCAATTTACTAAGCCAGGAGAAGATTTCTTTGCTCAGCAGAGTACTGTAAAACTTGAGTCTTTGATTAATTCTGGTCTTGTAGATCTTGATTTATCTGGTCTTCCTGATGAACCTTCTCGTGCTCTAGGTGCGCTAACTATCTTGCAATTTATCAAGGAAAGGATGCGCTTAGAGGGTTGGTCTTCTAATAAGGGCATAAAATTAATCGTTGTCTTAGATGAAGCTTGGAAGATTGGAAAAGAAGAAACTTCCGATGCAGTTATGATCGTTCGTGAAGGTCGTAAGTATAACTTTAGTATGATTATCGCATCTCAGAACCCGACCGATATTAGCGAGGCTATCTTCAGTAATGTTGGAACTACATTCATACTTAAAGTCAAGTTCGAAAAATTCCTCGATTACTTACAAGGTTCGCTTAACTTCAGTAATTATATGAGGGACGAAATAAGTCGTCTTGGTGTTGGGCAGTGTGCAGTCAATTTGTCTCTAACGACTCAGACTCCATACCCATCAACGTTTTTAATTGATAAAATCGAGGGCGAAGAGCCGACTAAAGAATACTTCCTTGACTTATCTGGAGTATTAACAGAAAAACAAAAGAGGGATGTTGCCGTGGCAAGAAGTTTATCTTTCCTAAAGGACGAATTTAGAAGAAAATTGAAGCAGTATGGTCTACCAGATGACAAGCTTGAAGACTTGACAAAACAATTCGACAAGAACAACCGCAGAATGGATGTGATTGGTTTTGTTAGGGCTTTGGAGATTTACGGGCTTGGAAGGCGTAACATTAACGAGTTCCTCAAGGAATTTGGTGTCGATGATATCACTATCATCAATATCTTTGGTAAAGTCGATTTAGTCAAAAGCGGTGGCGCAGGTCGAGAGATAAGTCAGGTCGTTATTGAGGATTAGTTGAGGGATGGATATGAAAGTTTGTATTGTCTGCGAGGCTCCGGTTGAAGGGAAAAAAGCATATCCAGTTAAAGAGGACAATGTCATCCGTGCAGTTAGGTCTGTAAAAAAAGCTCTTAATGTTGCAAAGATGAGTCAGCTCTATGTTTGCGAAGAAGATATAAAAAAACATCGAGAAAGAAGGAAATCTTTTGAAAACGGCATGTTGCTTTCAAGCATTCTTGCAGGGCTACTTTTTGTTGTGGTCATCGGTCTCTCACTATTTTCTGGTCGTTTTGATCTATGGTCAATTTTCTCAGCAATTGTTATCTCGCTGTTTATCTTGTGTTTACCTCTCTTTAAGTATGTCCCGGCAATAGCCGAGAAGGCAGTATCTGTCAAAGGTGAAAATTAAATATGGCAACTTCAGTTTCTCAAAATAATACTCAAGTAAAGGAAGAAGCACATCCTCCACAAGTAGATGGTTTTAAGATCTCTGGTAGTCTTTCTGGTACCTATAAAGATATAGCAAATACTCTACGTTCAATTTCATTTCTGGAAGTTGCTCCAGAAAAGAACTTAGTTAATGTTGCTTATGTTGAAAGTCGAGACATAAATAAAAATCCTTATTTGTTTTCAATAATTAAGATAAAAGACAATGAAATCGAAGTACTTTATTCAATCCCAAGTGAAATAAGTCCAAAGAAAAGACGAATTGATGTTATCATGTATCTTTTGAATTTACTTTCATTAATTGATTCCAACTACAAGGTCGATACTAAAGTTGTATTTCAACTTCTTGATAGTTCGATTAAAGAGCTGGTTGGATCAGTTTCAATGGATTACTCAAAACTCTACACTTCTTACGATTCGTTAAGAAAAGAAGTTGATGATTATCGAAAAAAGATCGATCGTCTAAACAATCAAAACCAGGCTCTTAGTAATAAGAACTTTGAATTGAAAGCTCAAAACGACGAGCTTCAT
The DNA here is from genome assembly GCA_964654575.1 of Microcaldota archaeon. Lineage (GTDB taxonomy): Archaea > Micrarchaeota > Micrarchaeia > Anstonellales > Bilamarchaeaceae > Bilamarchaeum. Next base: position 10,915 of record CAZZKB010000007.1, read on the forward strand.
TTAAGATTAACTTCTCTTGAATCAATGTCAGAGGCAGTACTCAAGTCAAAGCTTCAGGAATGGATTTTGGAGCACAGCGGGTCTATAAGCATCTCTGAATTCACGAAAGTTCATAAGGTTTCAGAGGGCAGGGTTGAAGAAGTTCTCAATACTCTTGTTAGTGAAGGGTATTTGGAAGTCGTTCAATAATTGTGTGGTGTGCTGACTATGGCTGATATGAGCAAAGTTCGGATAAAAAAGCAGTCCTATCAGTTCCAAGTCCGTAAAAAATATCAGGATGCTGTTCACTACAAAGTTAAACAGAAGACTCCTCTGCAGCAACTTCAAACTCAGGTCGCATCTATTCTTGCTCCAAAACAAAAGAAATCCGAAATTCGCTCTTCTTCAAGTTCTGGATTTGCTGAAAAGAAACCAGCATCTGGTTTCAACTTCCTATTTTTTGGAGGTATGCTTCTTATTGGGATTATTCTTTTGTCTGTAGTTGGACTCTATCTATTTACTCAATCTAATCCAGTGGCAAATCAATTTGCTCCAAACCCAGACAAGCCTTATTTACAAAACAACGTACTAAGCGGCGACATCCTTAGTGCTGGTGATCGTGGCACTAATCAAAGAGTTGCGGCTATTTTACTTGATTATCGCTCAACTAATCTTCAGAATTACACAATCAATATTACTACTTATGATGACATGCTTCCCCAGGAGGTTTTTGTTTTAAATAGTGAAAAATTTGAAGCATCAAGCTACTCAGATTTCATTTCACAAGTAAGGTCTCAGCTTTTAGCCTATCAAATTCCAGTTAATGAAATTTCATTTAAGGATTTACAAACTCTTCCACAAGGAGCTATCGTAATCATTCCAAGTGGTATAATCCCTGAAGAAATGCTTGGTGTTGGTTCTACCATTTCACCTTCTAATTTAACTTCCAGGGGAATTGTTGTAGTTTACATCGGTCAGCCATTTTCTCATATGCTTAATGGTTCATTAGTCGTTTCGACTCCCGCTAATCTTCTAAACTCACTTCCATTTGGTTTTGATTCTTCGGCTCCCTCTCCAAGTGATTCTGGCTTCAATCTATATCAACCATTATATCGTGTTATTCCACGAAGCGGTTGGGATGGTCAAGTTATTTATGGTTCAGTTAGTGTTGCAAAGCACGGAAATGGAGCATTCGTCTTCCTGCCTCAAACGCTTGATGGAGGTTGGCGTGAAAATGCAACTAGTGCTGCATCTGATGTGGCTCGTATTGTTCTAGAAACTCCTTGGTCATCACCAAATTCGAATTCAAATATTTATTATTTTGAAAACTCGACCAACTACTCTGGAACAAGATACTTCTTTAGCAAACCCTTTGATTCAGATTCAGCAAGTGTCAAAGTCGATGTAACTGGGTACTCTCCTTCATCAAATTATCCTCTTAAACAAAGGCTCTACTACAATGTCGAAAAATCCCAAAAAGGCGATCTTTTTGTTGATAGTGGATTTACTGTTGCACCTACAAACCTAACTGGCGATCGGGTTCGAATAAATGCCCAGCTTCGTGAATCTTCTCCATCTGCACCTGACATGTCATTAATTGTTTTAGATTCGAATGCCTCTATCGCTCAACAAACTCCACAAGGAAGTGTGAATGTTCAGGCTGAAAAATCATTCGATCTTCCACTCTATGTCGATCGAGGAGAATATATTTTATCATTATCTGATGATTATGGCAAAGTCTATGCAAAAAGCTACTTAAACGTAGTTTCAATCGACACTACCATCAAAGGTTATGGTAGCGGTATGTATGTATTTGATTTCACAAAAAATGGTCAGCCAGTCACACTATCTCAAATTTCAGTCTCTATAGATGGCGGCAAATATGGAACATACTCGTTCCCTTCAGGATCAAGTGTTAGTGTCGATGTTCGCAAATATACTGGTGGTGACAACCTTCCAGTGGGTGATCACAACTTTGAATTCACTTCTGGCGGTTATCGAACATCAGTTAAAGTTTCAACTCTGAGGGTAAAGCGCATTTTCGATGAGCCATACTTCATCGTTGCGATGGTTCTTTTCATCGGTCTTCTTATCATCGGCTTTGTTTTTGCCAGACCTGAAAACGTTTACTTTTCACTCGACGTTCCAGATTTCCCCCCAGTCGCAAGAACTAAAGTTCCACTCTCTACAGATACTATCCTTAGTGTCTTTGAGAAGGCAAATGATGCTTATCGCTGGCAATCGACACCATTAACTCCATACGAAGTAAAAAGTGGCTTTAAGCAGATCTATTTCAAGGGTAACCCTATCTTTATTACTGATTACAATATCGACTATTTACTTGCAGATCTTCAAAGACGCGGATTAGTAAGAGAATCAATCGGCTATTTTGGTCTTAAGAGCTGGGAATCAAGAACTGGTCGTTCTATTGAATATCTTTCGCTAATGCGCAAATTACGTGATATTTGTGTCAATAACGCAGTTCCATTCACGCCTCTTGGAGAATCAACTTCGTGTGATAGTGAGATTACTGTTGTTGGTCAATCTATGTTTGTTCATTTCTACGATCCAACTTCTGACACCTCAACATTGATTAAGAAGGTTCTTTCTACTCTATCAAAAGGTATTACTATTGTAATGTTTAGAAACGATTTGGAAAAATCCTCTTTTGTTTCTTCTCTTAACTCGCCTTCTACCTCTGCTCTTATCCTAAAGTTAGAATCTGACTCGAAATCTGTTCTTTTCCAAACTAGTGAGGAATTGGAAAAAATGCTCATTGAGTTTAAGTCTGTTTAGTTTTTTATTATTTTATAATTATTATATTCATTCGATTTATCGAATTAGATTAAATCAGATTACTAAAAAAATAAATATTATGAAATATTTACTTTCTCTTTTCGTACAATTCGTTTATTTTTGATTCTTCTATGTACTCTAATGGTTTGCTGCATCGTTCGCATTTAAAGTCCCAATTTACTGCTGATTCAAAATTGGTTATGCTTGCTGAACCACAGCTACTACAGAAATAGTAATCTGTGTTACCATTAGTTCCTATTCTCTTAAGTTGTGTCTCAGCCCATTTTTCGATTCTTGGCAAGTTTAGCGACCAACTATAAGAATACCATCCAGTTTCATTGTCTTTCTCTCTTATGTAGTTAACAAGCCCTTCATTATGCAATTTGTTAAGTGTTGCCCTAACATCACTTATCTTGAGTTTGAGTCTTTTTGCCATGTCGT
>CAZZKB010000008.1:0-5634 GCA_964654575.1 Microcaldota archaeon
TGGGCTGATGTGGAATTCGAAGTTTATGCAAAAAGTACTTCAGAATTTTATTCAATTCTAGATCAGATTCGAGAAAGATTCGAAGATTCAATTGAGGATTATGATTTCTTTATGTATTCTGAATTGATAAAATTCCGCTATACTCCCTACTGACTTTTCAATAATGACTCAAGTTGATTTTGTATATTTTCGCTATTTTGCAATATTTTTCCATTAACAAGGATTTGCGGTACTAATCTTTTGTCCTTACTTTCGTTGTATTGCTCTGCAAATTGCAAATAGGCAAGCATTCCATTGTAAGTGGTTATGTCGTATTCCCGCCAATCGTATTGCTTGTATTTTTCCTTCATGTTTAGTATTACTGGAGCTGCTGCTATGTGACCTGTACAGTGTGGCGAATAGAAATAACTAACTATTAGATTGCCACTTTGGTTTCTTCCAAATTCGAATGTCGGTTTAACATATGTTTCATTTTGAGTTGTAAGCACGTCTGCTGTTCTGACAAATGACATATTAGCTGTGTTTGGCTTGGTTATATTATGACTTGGTGTAGTTTGATTTGTGCAACCAAATGCAAGAAGTGCTATAATTAGCATCGCTAGCTTTTTCATAAGTTTTCTTTACTGGGCAATAGATTATATTATTTATTGAATATTGAACTTTTCATGAAGATTCTGTTGTTTATTGCATTACTAATTGGTCTTTGTTATTCAAACTCAATCAACAGCTGTGTAAATATTTCACAATCTGGTTCGTATGTTCTATCTTCAGATCTTTTTGGAGCACCTAACGCGATCCAAACCGAGACATTTACTTTTTCTAAACAGCCATATTGCCTTAAGATCGAATCCTCTAATGTCGATCTAGATTGTCTTAATCATTCGATATTTTCTACTGATCCATTAGATTTTTTTGCCATAATCGTAACTGGTAACGAATCTTTTAATCTAAACAATATTACTATTCGTAATTGTCGCACTTCCGGCTACCTATCTTCAGTTTTTCTAAAATCTAATAATAATATTACTATTCACAATCTAGTCTCAGATAAACCCTACTACGGAGTCTATGTTTATCGAACTAATTTTGTAACTATTTCAAATTCAGTTTTTTTCAATGCTACTAAATATGGCATATTTGCAGTTAAAAATTCATCAAATTTATACTTAGAAAATGACTCTGTACTTTGGGGTCCCAAACCAGTTATTGACGATGGTAACAGTCTCAATTTTTTTGACTCCGGATACTATTTTAATGGAGAAAATATTTCATTATCAAATGTTTCGGCAATAAACACAACTGGGAATGGGTTCTTATTTGAAAACGTGTCTAATCTTCGTATTGTTTCGAGCTTGGCACAAGGAAATTCTGGGCATGGTTTTTGGATTTGGGGTTCTAAGAATGTTAGCTTTGATAATGACGTTTCGAGTCTAGATGATATCGGATTTGTTATTGATAATTCAAATTCTGTGAATCTGACTTCTACCGAATCTTCTAACAACACTCAAGGCATTTATTTTTCATACTCTAATAATTTATCTGTTTCTAATATTATTTCGAATTCCAATCGTATTTGTGGTTTTTGTTTTTTTACCGGCTCCAATGTCTCTGTTAATTCGATTATCTCATGTAACAATCATCATTCACAATTGCAAGATCTCAATCCAAGTTCAGATATTTTATTTAAGTTTTCTAGCTCTTACGATCTTTCAAACACAACTTGCAATAATTCTTATCCAAATGGCCTTTGTGATAATCCGTGTCCTATTTTATCCGAGCCAGATTCTCAATCTATAAAAACCAATCCCAATTCTGGCAATTGCCTAAGTATGCTTCTTTTTCTGCCATTATTTTCATTCGTCTATTTCCATAACCGATCCTAAAAAAGTCAATTTTTTTTATTAAAAAATGCGAATTATCCAGAGTCTTATATTCGAAGTTTTCTATCATCTCTTTAGTCATAACTCCATTATAACACGCTCTCCGGGAAGAGGAGCGATTGCGTCATACCCAAAATCTTCTACAAGTTCTTTTGCAAAGTCTTGCGGTTTGTCTCCATGTACCAGCATAATCTTTTCTGGATTTGCATGTTTTATCATGTTTAATATGTCGCTTCGACCCGCATGAGCTGAAAAATCAAAATAAAGTACTGGCAGATCGACTTTGAGTTCTTGTTCGTCTTTCATTATTGTTCCTTTGTTTTGTAATAACCAACCATTCGTTCCCTCAACACAAAATCCGGTAAATATTATTTTTGACTTTGAATTTGCATTTAACAAGTAGTTAATTATTGGACCTCCATTCATCATTCCTGCCGTGGAAACAATTACTGAAGGTTCTCTTATTGCCCTTTTTCGATCTTCGATGGATCTGACAAAATTGACTGATTTTACTACTTTTCTAAATGTTTGAGGGTCTTTGATATATTTGTGATATTTAAGATATATTTCCGATATATCTCGACCCATTCCATCAAGCCAGACTGGAATTTCGCGGTTATATTTTCTGATTATTGAAATTAATTCCTGAGCTCGACCAAGAGCAAAAGATGGTAAGAGAACATTCCCCCCTTCCTCAACTGTCATTTCGACTTCATCCATGAATTTATGTTCGGTTTCTTTGCGATCAGGATGATCCTTTTTTGCATAGGTGCTTTCGATCATTAGGTAATCGACATCTTTGATGTATTTTGCTGGTTTGTGCATCTGACTTTCAGTACAGTTAAAATCTCCCGTATAAACGAAACTTCTTTCCTTATACTGATACTCTACCATCGCAGATCCGGCGATATGTCCAGCATCAGTTATTTTGATCGTCGTTTCCCCAGTGCTAATTCCACCTTCTGAGACAATCGGAGTCCAATATTTTAGTGCCCGATGAAAGTCCGATATGTCGTATGGTAATCCATCGTCCATAATTCTCATCGAATCTTGCCAAAGAACTTCACAAATGTCCTTTGTTGGTGGGGTCGCGTACCATCTCATCTTACTATGCTTATACAAAGAGGGCAGGCACCCGATGTGATCTAGATGCCCATGTGAAATAACTGCAAAGTCAATTGGACTTTTTGTCTTAAGTGGAAATTTTGGCACTCCACTCTCGTCAAATATTTTTATTCCATAATCATTGATTATGTTTTTGTCTGTATGAAGAAGAAACGCACTTCGACCTACTTCTCGCGAAGCTCCAAGGCACTCAACATAGAAATCCATCGATCTTTATTTGTCATTGATGTTTTTAATTCTGGAGTCTTTATCATTGCTATTCGATGATTGTCGCCACCCCCTACGCAACCTTTTTATATCTCCCCTCGTTACTCATCATTGCGAACCGGTGAAAAATAAAGATGGAAAATACGATAATGGTTGACTTCGTGTGGGTAGTATTCTTCTCCTCGATTGCCGGCCTCATATCATCTAAATTTAGTGTTCCTCATGTGGCACTTTTGCTTTTAGCAGGTCTTTTTCTAGGGCCTAATTTCCTAAACATTATTCATGTTGAAACAATAAATCAATTTGGTGATATCGGGGCAGTTTTACTACTTTTCCTTATCGGTGTAGAATTTAATCTTTCCAAATTATTCTCGATCGGTCTTAAGGCAGTCATAAGCAGTTTCCTTCTTGTGCTTGTAACTTTTTTGATAATGCATGAAGTTGCGCTGCTTATAGGATTCGATCAGTTGTCTTCTCTGTTTGTCGGCGCAATGTTCTCACTTAGCAGTACTGCAATCATGATCAAAATATTGGAGCAAAAAGGTTTAGTTAGTCGAGAAGAAGTACCTACATTAGTTGCAATGCTTGTAATCGAAGATATCATTGCAGTATTTATGCTCACTATCTTTTCGAATTTCCACCGAGGTTCTATCGCTTCAAACGATCTTCTAAACTCGATGCTTGTCGCATTTGGGGTATTGCTCTTTACTTATCTTCTATTGCTTCGATTACTTAGGAAATTTTCAGAAATATTTCTTTCATATTCGACTACGGATACTATTGTTCTTTTCTCATTTACTCTTGGTGTTTCTCTTAGTGCTCTTGCATCTGTACTTGGACTAAGTCCGGCAATTGGGGCATTTTTAGCTGGAAGCCTTACAAGTGTCCTTCCAAAACGAAATGAAGTCGAGCATTCTATGCGATCATTTAGCCTTGTTTTCTCATCATTTTTCTTTGTCTCAGTAGGGCTTTTGATAAATCCTTCATCAATTGTTTCGATTGCAGCTCCAACTTCAATTCTATTATTGACATTTATGATTACTGTTTTCCTTGCAACTGCAGTCACTTTCTTCCTTCTTACTTCAAATGGTCGATCGTCAGTTTTTGCAGGTCTTGCGATGCTTCCACTTGGTGAATTTTCACTTCTTATAGCAAAGGAAAGCGTTGGATTAGTCCAAATTGATCTAGTTGCGATTGCATCAATTGGGGTTTTCATCAGTTCGTGGTTTTGTTCAGTTGCAGTCGATAAGCGTAATTCAATTTTTTCAAACCTCAAGAAATCGATTCCAGAGCGTGTGATAAACACGCTTCAGGGCTCATCGTCTTACTTTAGCAGCGTTATTCAAGCATTCGAGCCTGGCGGATACTTCCACCGTTTATTACTATTCCAATTAAGACGCATAATCTCTGATCTATTAATGATCATCGGAGGAGTTCTTTTCTACTGGCTTTCAATGATTTATCTAAATATGCAGATTAATCTATCTGGTCACATTATCATTGCAAATCAGATTGTCTTTTTCATTGTTGGTTTCTTATGCATGATTCCGGTTTATCGGGTTATCATGTCATTTAAGCGGCTATTCAATGCTCTTTCGACAATTATCTCCCGAACTACGCCTGCTGCAAGTAAAGGTGCAATATTCAGGAATTTTGTTGTCGCATTAGTGTTGTTTGTAATATTTGCAAACTTCTATCTCTTAGTCAAGTTCTTACAATTGCCTCCAATATTCAACTGGCTTTCAATCATATTCGCAGTTCTTTCGTTATTCTTTTTCTGGAGTGCGATCCGAGCTGTTTCACTAGGTCTTTTCCTCTCGGGCAAACAACCTTCTTCAGCTCGCTCATCCGTTCCTGTATCTGATGATGATTTGATTATCGTCGCAACTCCAAAACCAAAGCAATCTAAGCACGATCACTCTCACGGATCAGCTCACCACTCTATTAAGAAAGAGCGGCAATTAAATTTGACAGAGATTGATGAATTATTGCGCAGGCTCGAGTGATTGAACTATGTCAAAATCGTTTGATTTTTATAATGAAAAATTTTCGCGAAATGGACTAAGAAAAAACGAGCAGGAAAAAATTCGCACTTCTGTATTCTGCATTGTTGGCTTAGGTGGTACTGGCGGAGTAGTTTTTGAAAATTTAGTTCGCATCGGTGCTGAAAATTTCGTTTTGTTTGAAGACGATCGAATCGAACTATCAAACTTCAATCGTCAAATTTTGGCAGATGAGAGATCACTCGATATGGAAAAGGCTTCTTCTGCTGTACTTAGAGCTAAATCTATAAATCCAAAAGTTCGTATTGTAATTACGGGCAAGTTTGGTTCGAAAAGTACTTTGTCTGGATTCAATGTTGTTATCGACTGTACCGACAATGTTCAGTCCAAGATTATTGTTTCTAGGGCAGCTCTAAAAG
>CAZZKB010000008.1:5734-13346 GCA_964654575.1 Microcaldota archaeon
GAGAAGATGTATTTTGGAGGGCGAAATTAGGATGAGCAGCCACGATTTCTTTCTTCTTGAGCCATGTAAAAGTGCAAATGGGGTTGAAATAAAACTTCGAGGTTTAGAAATCGATTTAAGTACGGCCGAATCAGTCTTATCTAAAGAGGGTCAAACTCTACTCTCTGGTGTTGTTTTGATAGCAAATCTATCAAAATACAATTTAACACTTTACAAAAGTGGCAGAATTATGGTTAAATCAGAAGAAAAAGTAACTACCTCTAAAATACGACCATTTGCAAACAAAATCATCAAAGTTCTAAAAGATAATGGAGCGTTAGTTAAGTTATGAAAATTGATTTTCATGTCCATACTAACTATTCGATTGATTCAATTATCAATCCAAAAGACCTGGCTAAAAAATCTCAAAAGACTGGGATAATTTTTGCTAACACTGATCACAACACAATCGAGGCTCACAAAACATTTAAGGAGTTGAAATTCCCATTCATTGCTGGCGAAGAGATCCGAACCGATCGTGGCGACCTAATCGGTCTTTATCTAAATGAATTAATCCCAAAATATACTCCTTTTGAAGAAGCTATTGATAAAATTCACGAACAAGGCGCTTTAGCTTATCTTCCACATATGTACGATAAAACTCGCAAGGGGGTAATTCCAACTAAAGAAGAGTCAAGAAAGCTTGACATCATTGAAGTGTTCAATGCTCGCTGCCTTAGTCCAAAGTATAATGATCAGGCTGATACTTTTGCAAGAGAAAACAATCTACTCCAAGCTCTTGGAAGTGATTCTCATTTTCTTTTCGAATTTGGACGTAATTATACGGAGTTACCTGAGTTTGACTTAGATAATCCAAAAGAATTACTCAAAGCTCTAAAGAAAGCAAAATTCATGAAAAACCCAGCTCCATTCTATGTTAGGGGGACTACTACTATTGTGGCTCTAACTAAGAAAATTAAGAAAAAAATCGGATTCTAATTGATTATTATGGCATTTGATGACGCTGCCTTTTGGCATCTGATCTCTGGCACTAGAGGAGGTCCTAATCGACTACAAATACTTCTTGAGTTATCAAATCGGCCATACAATGCAAATCAAATTTCAGAAATACTTTCGCTCGATTATAAAACCACTAAAAGGCACCTTGATTTATTGCTCGAAGAATCATTAGTTAGAATCTCAAAAGAACCAAAATACGGAGAACTTTATTTCATTACTGATTACGCTTCAAGTAAACTCGAGTCTTTTAGAAAATCGTTAGAGAAAATAAGAAAAGGGTAATTCTATATTATCGAGAATTATGGCTTAAAATAATAAATTCATATGGAGGCATTAATATTATGGAATCAATTGATTTGGCAACAATAATAAGCATTGCAAATGTCCTAATGTCCATCTCCCTCCTCTACGTCTATATTAAGAATTACTTAAAGATGAAATTGCCATTCACTCTGGGGTTAATTATTTTTGCGGCAATTTTTCTTCTACAAAATCTAGCAGCAATATACTTCCAGTTTGCCATGATTATGTATTATACTAAAGATGTTGCCGAATTTGCCTTAGTTATCAATACTCTCGAGTGCCTAGGTCTTGCAAGTTTGGTTTATGTGACTTATAAGAATTGAGGTTCAATTTAACAAATGGCATAAATCCGGGTCAAATCTGGGCAGAGCTTAATATATCTATCTAAGGCTCAGTATTTCATGGCAGAATTTTCTATCATCGTTTCATTTATCGCTGGAATTCTTTCCTTCCTTAGTCCATGCGTTCTTCCATTGGTGCCGGCTTATCTAACCTTTCTAGCTAAATCAAGTTCAGAAGAAATTTCAAACACGTCAAAATCAAACTCTGCCAAAATAAGGATATTTCTTAGCAGTGTTTGCTTTGTGCTTGGCTTTTCAATCATATTTTCAGTAATTGGTGTTTTGCTTCAAAGTGCTCTATCATCAGTTGCAAGCGATGTTCGTATTTATCTTGGTTATCTTGGCGGTTTGATCATAATCGTATTCGGTCTTCTTCTAACTGGGTTATTAGAAATCCCTGCTCTAAATAGTGAATACAAGTTACGTTTTTCCCCGTTGTCAAATACTTACATTTCATCATTTGTTTTTGGAGCAGCTTTTGCAGTTGGCTGGACACCTTGTGTTGGTGCAGTTCTTGGAAGCATTCTCACTTTAGCAGTAACTCAACCAGCACTTGCATTTCCACTAATGCTTAGCTATTCACTTGGTTTAGGAATTCCATTTCTTATTGCAGGTGCATTTATTTCAGTCTCAAGAGAGTTCATAAAAAAGCTTACGCCTTACCTTAAAACTCTCAATTTAATATTCGGAATTATCTTGATTGTTCTGGGGATATTAGTCTTTACCGGAACCCTTTCAAGCGTCGCAAACTTTGATTTTGTAAATCAATACTTACTTAGGTGAAAAATATGGAGAAAAAACCTTTTTTACTAATGGTCGTAGTTGCTTTGATTGTTCTTGCAATCTTATACATTCAATCTTCAAAGCCTCACTCGAATAACAGCTTCGTGCAACCAACTCTAGGTCGATCTTCAAATGGTAACTATCCATCAGCTCCGGAGTTTAGCGGAGTTTCGCAATATATAAACTCTAATTCGAGTTTGACTCTATCAAGTTTGAAGGGTAAAGTTGTCTTAGTTGATTTTTGGACATACTCATGCATCAATTGCATTCGCACACTTCCATATCTAAAAGCATGGAATGAAAAATATGCAGATAAAGGATTGGTCATTGTAGGGGTTCATACTCCAGAATTCGATTTCGAAAAAGATCCAGCCAACGTTCGAGCTGCAGTAAATAAATTCAATATTACTTATCCTGTGTTGATGGATAATGATTATTCTATCTGGAATTCTTATAGTAATCAATACTGGCCACACGAATTTCTAATCGATGCGAATGGAAAAGTTCGGTATGATCAAATAGGCGAAGGCGGGGAAGTTCAATTGGAGCAAGAAATCCAATCTCTGCTAAGCGAGGCTAACAATTCAAACTCTTCATTAGGTTCTCTAGCTTCATCAAACATGTCATCCCAAGGAGATCTTTCTCAAATTTCCACTCCAGAAATCTATTTAGGGTATCGATTTGCTCGCTCGCCCCTTGGAAATGTTGAGGGGTTTTCACCAGAAAATATTGTTTATTACAATTTTAGTGGTCAGCCTGTTCCAAATCAAGTTTATCTAAATGGAAATTGGAAAAATAATCTGGATAATATGGAATTGACAGATAATTCTGGTCTGGTGACTCTTTATTATAAGGCTGGAAAAGTACACATTGTCGCAGGAAGTTTGAATCGTTCAAATTTATCTATTTCAATCGATGGCAAGTCGATTAATTCTACAAAAATCGGTTCAGACGCAGATGAAAATTCGATTGTTGAAATTACCAATCAGCGACTCTATACATTAGTAGACGGTAATGATTACTCTCCACACAAGATAACGTTTAATGTCTCAGGTTCGGGATTTAGGCTTTACACATTCACTTTTGGCTAATGGGCAGTAGTTTTTAATTTCGTTCTTTTATTTTATTATTAAGGTGTTGATTTGAACCTTATCGAAGTTGTCAAGAAAATTAACGATAATCTATTGCTTGTTCCAGCAGAAAAGTTCGATTCTCTCTGCTCTGATTTGGAACATTTCCCATCTCTCGTATATCTTCTAACTTGTGTTCTCATATCACTGCCTTTATGGTTTATTGTCGAGTACTTCACTCCTACCAATCCACTTTTGCCTCTTCAATCGAGAGTTGCATCTATTTTGATTGGAGTTGTATTTGCAATTCCTGTTTCTTATATTGTATTCGGCTTACAACACTTGTCTCTCAAGCTATTTGGTGGAAAAGGCACATTCCTTCAATCTTGTCAAGTTCTTATCTATGGTGGGACAGCAAGATTTGTCTTTGGGGTTGTCCCAATTCTCAATATCATTGCAGGGCTCATTTCTCTTGCAAATGTTGTTTTAGGGGCTTCAAGAATACATAAAATTTCGCTCATTCGTGCTATTTTAGCTCTTGTTGTAATTCCTATTGTCGTCGTAGTAGTTTTGATGGTTGCAGTTATGATGATCTTAGGGCCAAGTTCTCTATCAAATCCTTCATTTTAGATAACTTTATATAGTTGTAATGTGTATATTATTGTGGGATTAATTTGCATCATAACAACAATCGCTCTATTTTAGCTTCAGAACGTCCGGGCAGAGTTAAACGACTTCTAGTTCCCAGAGCTTTTAGAACAAAATTGTCTATTGCATTAGAAGACATAAATACGGAAGAACCTGATTTATCAAAACGAATGACTGCATTTTCAACTATTTTGGATAGGGGCAATTCAAGACAAATCCTTGGGTTGTTTGAGACTGGTCTTTGCCCAAAAGAACAGGAACTCGAGGTATGTACGAAATTTGAAAGAACTCTTGGTTCTGAAATTAGTAATATTATGGCTCCAGTTCAATACTATCACGATCCTAATCCAAGGCACTCTGAGTATTACTCTAGGCTTGCCTATACTCACCGTCGAGATGCATATACGACTGCTTGGCAAGTGCTGGTGTCTGGTCAAATTAAAAGTCCCGAAGCGCAAAAATTCATGGCACAAATCATATCATCAAATTTTCCTGAAATTATTATCGATAATTTTGATACTTCAAAAATCGATCCTTCTGTGACATCATTTATTAGTGAGCAGACTTCGGTTAAACAATCGCTTGAAAGAAAACGACAAGAAGCAATCCCAACTCCTCAAACACTTGCTTTTGATATTGCTCGTGGTGACACTTCGAACAATCAGTTAGTTCACGAAGCTTCTTTTTCTGAAAACGACAATGATTTTGAGATAAACTTTAGAGCATTACTCCTTCGTGCAAAATTCAACTTAAATGGAGACGTTTTAGACGGTTTAAATCTTCTAACCGCATCTCCAAAAATTTCTGCTCCTCTATTTATTGGCACTCTTCCTGCTATTCTTGATGCACTTGGTATTGATGAATTGGTTCGCATTCGAGATGCTCATCATTTTGCTGGCTCAGACAGTACCCTAGGCTTTGAGAAGTTAAATGCTCTAAAGCGCTATATTAACGAGAAGCAGGAGCCTAAAAAACCAAGTATGCGGCCAGAGACCGAGTATCCAGACGATGAACCAAATCTAATAGATTAATATTTCTTAATTGACAATACTACATATGACTCTCCAGAGACGCCGAGCTTATTTCATCGATGCTGGCTATAGCGTAAAAAACGGCAAGACTTATGTTACATTAGTAGTAAAAGGAAAAGTTACTTCAAAGCTCTACTTCCAGCATGATCCTTATTTTATTGTTCAGGCTCCAGCAGAAAAGATTGACGAACTTCTAGCCATTAAAGTGCGAAGACGAAATGGAGAGGAAGCCTCACCAATCAAAATCGAAGAAATCTTTCTTCAAGTTGGCTTGTCTAAGAAAAAAATGCTCAAAGTCTATACTCAAGAGCCATCAGATGTGCCTCTATTTAAGGAGAAAATAAGCTATCCACAATTTGAAAACAACATTCCATTTGCACGAAGATTTATTTTCGATTTAGGTTTGACTCCTCTTCATATATTGACTTATGAGCGTGATGGGCCAGAGATAAAGAAAATAATTTCGATTAAAGCTGGCGAGCCAAAGCTTTCAGCACTTGCCTTTGATATCGAAACTTACAATCCATTAGGTATGCCAAATGAGCAGAAAGATCCTTGCGTAATGATGAGTTATGCCGGCTCAGATGGCAGTGGAGTCATTACTTACAAACCAACTTCGGCAAAGAAAACTGAGCAATTATCAAGCGAAAAGGAGATGATTGAACGCTTTTCTCAAATCGTAAGGGAGAAAAATCCAGATGTTGTCTTTGGATACAATTCGTCTCTCTTCGACCTTCCTTACTTGCGCACTAGATCTGAAGTTACCAAATCCGCTCTTGATCTAGGTCGATATAAAGGCGGAATGAAAAATATTGATAAGGGTAACATTAAGGGAATGAAATTACTTGGGAGAACGCACTTTGATATCTTCCCGCTTGTAAAATTCTTCAGTTTTATTGGCCTGATAAAAACACAAAGTATGTCTCTGGATTCAGTCGCCGAAGATGTGCTTGGAAAACGAAAGGTCAAGATTGGAAAAGAAGATATCTGGAAGATGTGGGATGCAGGCACCATAGATCATTTGTGTGAATATGCTTTAGTCGATTCTGAACTTACTTATGAGCTAGGAATGCGTTTCCTTTCATTAGAGATGGAACTTTCAAGCGTTGCTAAGATGCCTCTATTTGAAACTACACTTTCGACTAGCGGTCAGCTTGTTGAAAACTTGCTCATGTATTATGCTAGTCAAAAACAGATGCTAATTCCATCTAAGCCAGCAGGCGCCGATATCGATTCTAGGCTTGAAGCACCAATCCAAGGGGCGTTTGTAAAATTGCCTGAGCCTGGCATATATGAAAACGTAGCCGTGCTAGATTTTCGTGGTCTATACCCATCGATAATTATTTCATACAATATTGACCCAGGGACTCTCCTGCCTCAAGAAGGAATTGATCCATCTTCTGATCAATGTTTTGAATCTCCTAGTGGAGCAAAGTTTGCAAAGACCGAAAAGGGTCTTGTTCCATTTGTACTCGATTTTTTAGTTGAAATGAGGGGTAAAATTAAAGACGAACTTAAGACGCTTGATAAATCAAGTGTTGCTTATGAGCGAATGAGTGCAAGATCTCACGCACTTAAAATTCTAGCTAATTCTTTCTATGGTTACTTAGGCTATGCTCGCTCCCGCTGGTATAGTAGACCATGTGCCGAGAGTGTCACAGCTTGGGGTCGAAAGCATATTGCAGAGACTATCGAAAAGGCAGAGTCAAAAGGGTTTCAAGTTCTCTATGCTGATACTGATTCAGTTTTCTTAATTTACAAGGATAAGAAAGATGTCCTTCAATTCATGAGCGAAGTTAATGATGCACTGCCAGAGAAAATGGAACTTGAGCTTGAAGGGTTCTATACTCGAGGTGTATTTGTCAGCAAGAAAGGTGCTGATGAAGAGGAAGGTGCTGGAGCAAAGAAGAAATACGCACTTCTAGGTGAAGATGGTAGAATTAAGATACGAGGATTCGAACTAGTTCGACGTGATTGGTCAAAAGTAGCAAAGGAAACTCAGAAGAAAGTTCTCGAAGCCATCCTTAAAGACGGTAGCAAGGAGAAAGCAGTAAAGATAATTCGAGAGGCAATAAATCTACTCAATAGTGGTAAAGTGCCCCTTGAGGATTTGGCTATCAGTACGCAAATTAGCAAGGATCCAAAGAGCTATGATATCGTTAGTCCAGAAACGAGTGCTGCAAAGAAACTAATGGCTGCCGGAACAAGGGTCGAGAAAGGCAGCATCATTTCGTATGTGTTAAGTCGCTCTGGTAAGACGATCTCTGAGAAGGCAACTCCACTTGAACTAGCTAAGGACTACGATGCCGATTATTATATCAACAATCAATTGCTTCCAGCTGTCATGAAGATTATGAAGGAACTAGGTTATGATGAATACAGTATGAAAGTAGGTGGAAAGCAGACTGGCCTTGGTGCTTTCTTTGATTAACTATTG
>CAZZKB010000009.1:0-13327 GCA_964654575.1 Microcaldota archaeon
AGGCTGTAGGTGTTGTGTGTGCTCAGAGTATTGGTGAGCCTGGTACTCAGATGACGATGCGTACATTCCACTTTGCAGGTGTTGCAGAACACGTTCCAACTGGTCTTCCAAGAGTGATCGAAATAGTCGATGCAAAGAAGGAGCCAAAGAAAGCAATTATTGATGTCTACTTAAAGAGCTCAGCTGCTAGAAGTAGTACTGAGGCAGAAAAAGTAGCAAAAGAACTATCAAGCGTTTTTGTTTCTGATGTTGCAAAAGTTGAAGATGATTTAGCAAACTTGGCAATCGAAGTTTACTTTGATGAAAAAGATGGCAAAGCTCAAGGTGTAACTATTAATATGCTTAAGAATGCCTTAGAAAAGTTTTCGTCTGATATGAAAGTTGTCGATAACAAGATTATTCTCAAGCCTCAAAAAGAAACTAAGGCTAAGGCAAAAGAAAAGCCAAAAGACAAGGATAAAGAAAAAGAAGCTAGCGCAAAAAAGCTTACTGCAAAATACGTTCGAAAACTCACTCAAAAAGTCCGTGATACTATTGTCAAGGGTGTCGATGGCATCTTTAAGGCAGTAGTACTTAAGGACGATGGCGAATATTTCATTCGAGCCGGTGGTTTTAATGTTATTGGTGCAAGTGAAAATGAATCAGTCGATTCAAAGCGAGTCTACACAAATAACATCAAGGAAATTGAACGAGTTTATGGTATCGAAGCGGCAAGATCTGCAATCGTTCGAGAAATTTCAAGCGTTCTAGAAATGCAGA
Source organism: Microcaldota archaeon (assembly GCA_964654575.1). Classification (GTDB taxonomy): domain Archaea; phylum Micrarchaeota; class Micrarchaeia; order Anstonellales; family Bilamarchaeaceae; genus Bilamarchaeum. The sequence goes on from CAZZKB010000009.1 coordinate 760, forward strand.
GCATGTCAGTTGATATTAGACACATTATGCTCATTGCTGATGCAATGACTTATGCTGGTATCATTAAGCCAATAGGTCGACATGGTCTATCTGGTCAGAAGGTTGGTGTTCTTGGACGAGCTGCCTTCGAAGAAACTATCAAGCACTTGATTAATGCTTGTTCGTTTGCAGAAGAAGACAAATTGATCGGTGTGACTGAAAACATTATCGTTGGTCAGACTGTTCCAGTAGGAACTGGAAGAATTAAGCTTGTTATGAAGGCGGGCAAAAAATCCAAGAAGGATGAATAAATACTCACAAAGAGACTCCAATGAAAAAAATAAACAATTTAGGTGAATTTGATGGTCGAAGAAACAGAACAAAATGTTGAAGAAGTTATCGAAACAAACGAAGAGAACCTCGAAACTGCTCCAAAGCAGAAAAAACAGAAGAAGGTAGTTCGAAGAAGAAAGAGCAAGAAAGAAGGTGAAAACGAACTAGTCAGTTCAATCCGACTTGCAGTCGAAAGCGGCAAGGTTGATTTTGGCTATAAAACTGCAACAAGTGAAAAATCGGCTAAAGCAAAACTCTTTGTCGTAGCTGCAAATGCTCCAGAACAAATCCGATCAAAGATCGATGCTGCTTCAAAATCTTCAGGAACTCCTATCCTTGAGTTTTCAGGAACTTCTGTGGAATTAGGTTCAGTGTGTGGTCTTCCATATACAGTATCTGTCTTGTCAATCTATGATGCAGGAAACTCAAGCATCTTGGAAATGGCTAAGAAAAAGTAATTTTTAATTTTATATTTAATTTTCAAAAAAGGTAATCCAAATGCTTGAATTAACTGGAGACGATTTAAACATATTTTCTAGTTTTGAGAAAATAACAAAGATCATGCCTTCTGACTACTTGGTAACAGAAAACTTCATGATCTTCCTAGTTCCACCCGCTCAGCTTGGCCGAGCTATCGGAAATAAGGGAGCAAATATCGAAAAACTCACTCAGACCTTCAGAAAGAAGGTTGTTGTGATTGCCGATAATCCAGACCCAGAAGGTTTTGTTCGAAGCTTCTTTGGTAACATCGAAGTCGAGAATATTGATGTTCGAAACGTCATGGGAGAAATAAACATGATTGTCACTGTTTCAGAGAAGGATCGAGGAATTGCGATCGGAAGAAATGGTGAGCGTGTTAAGGCTGCAAAAACCCTTCTAAAAAAGAAGTTCAATGCAACTATTGCTCTAAAAACAAGAAGAGAAATGTTCTAATTTTTTAGCTACATTTTTCTTCGAAAGCTTTCTATTTCCTTTTGTTACTAATAATTAGTGCTTTAATACGCATTAATGGCTCGCGGAGCAAAAGCGCTAAGCCCACTTTCGGTGGTCTTAGCTAAGCGTTGAGGCTGAAGTTGAACAGTGCGTATTAAGGCAATTATTCAACCTCTATTTTTGCTCGCAGTTAAACATTTCAAGTGAAATCTCACTTATTACTATCTTACCTTTTTTCAAGTTGTTAAAATCAGCCCCTTCTTCTTCTTTTGGTACTGCATCGCCAGTTATCCAATAATACGGAACGTCGTCTGGATCAATCCTTTTCAACAATTCTGTAGTATATCTTTTCTTCTGGAATTTATTTGTGTAAACTATTTCTGCATTCTCATAATTTACTGGCAAATTGACGTTGAAAAATGAATATTTTTTTAGCTTCGGTTTAATTATTTTTACTATCTGCTCAACCTTTGCTTTGAGCTTCTGTGTATCTTGCCATGACTCCTTCTTTCTCCATTCTTTATTCTTTACTGAAAGTGAAAATGCTATTGCTGGTATGCCCTCAAGAGCAGCTTGCCAGCATCCGGCAATTGTTCCAGATCCAAGAACTGACCCTAGTCCGGTATTGTCTCCCCAGTTAATCCCAGACATTACAAAATCAGGTCTTTCAAATTCTTTTGAATAAAGTCCAAACAGCACGCAATCGCTTGGAGTGCCACTTAATGAATATATTTTTTCTTCAATGTGATGTAATCTAAGTGGTTTGTGCAAGGTCATTGCACAACCAATTGCACTTCTCTGTCTGTTAGGGATAATTGCAAATGATTTTGAATCAATACTTTTTGCAACTTCATAAAGTGTTCGCAGTCCAGCTGAGTCGCCATCATCATTTGTGATTAAAATCGACATGCTCAACACCCTATGGCAGTAGTCTTATTCGATCTCGCGGGAACATCATACATTCTCTGATATTTTCCTGTTTGCAGATCTTCTGAGTCAATCTTTCAAGTCCAATACTCCATCCAGCATGTGGCGGAGCACCAGATCTAAATGCGCGAATATAGAATTCAAAATTCGCTGGCTCAAGACCTCTCTTTCTAAGTTGGTCTTCAAGTAATGCTGGAATATGGATTCTCTGGGCACCACTTGAAATTTCAAGACCTCGATACATCAAATCAAATGCATTGCAGTACTCTTCGTTTCCTTGCTGAGGCATCGAATAAAATGCTCGCACAGCAGTTGGCCAGTCATAAATAAAGAAAACCTCCTCACCAAGAATCTCAAAGAGCTTTCTTTCAGCTTCCTTTGTAAAATCGTCTCCCATTTTCATACTGTGTCCATTTGAATTGAGTTTTTCAACTAGTTCGCTATATTTGTATCTGTTTATTTTTGGCGGTACATTAAGTGCTCCCCACTTCTGAGTTATCTTTTGACCATGTTTTTCATTGACTCTATTTAGTATGTGCAAGAAAACTGCTTCAAGTGCATCCATCGCATCTAAGTGATCTGCAAATCCCATCTCGATGTCCATTTGGTATATCTCGTTTAAGTGAGATGTCGTATTGTGTTTCTCAGCTCGAAACACCGGGACGATCATCATTGCTCGATCGATTCCTCCAACGACGGCCATTTGTTTGTAAAGTTGTGGTGACTGTACTAAGTACGCTTTCTTATCAAAATACTGCAACTCAAAAACGTCAGAACCGCCTTCAGTCGCTGCTCCTGTTATTGCTGAAGGGTGTATCTCAACAAATTTCATTTCAGATAGCTTTTCTCTAAATGCGGCTGCAATTGTTGATTTTATTTGAAATATCAGTGAACTTTCTTCTCGTCGTAAATCAATGTATCTATTATCAAGTCTAACATCTATTTCGCTTGGCACTACTCCTGTAGGATCAACTGGCAATTTTATCTCAACTGAATTAAGCAACTCAAAGTCGCTAGGTATCATCTCAAACTGCCCTTTCGAGCGCTCGTTCTCTTTAACGACTCCTTCAAAACAAACAACTTCTTCTTTATTTGCCTTTATCTTTTCAAAAAGCTGATCGCTAATGACTCCTTTTTTTGCAGTTACTTGAATCGTTCCAGTTATGTCTCTTACAACGATAAATTTAATTCCACCCTTGTCTCTAAAATCATGAATCCACCCTGCAATTTTTACTTTGTTGCCACTATTTTGGGCCATTTCTTTAGCTTCGCTTATATAATGTGTCCTAAACATAAGTTCAACTCGACAATCGATTTACTATATTTGCCATTTTTTGGCTATTTTATTGATGCCAAACACGGTTTATAAAAAGTATAGGTGATAACTAAATCTATGGATATGTTCCTGCCATTGCTATTAAATATAACCATACCTACTTCAGCCTGGCAGATGATCTACGTTTCTCTTGGTTTAGCCGTCGGATTTACCAGCATTTTATATATGATTGGCAATGTATTGCAAAACCAGCAAATGCTTGCTCTTGCAAAGGAGGAAGTTGCAGCATTTGTCTTTACTCTCTTTTTACTTGTCTTCTGGATTGGTTTTGATCAAACACTAAATGCAATTACTTCGGGAATTCTTTCAGCATCAATTCCACCAGGTGTGTCTTTATCCGTATCTCCAGATGCCTATACTTCTGGCTATATTTCGACTCACATAACTCTTGCTAATAGTAGTCTAGAACTTTTGTATGAAAAACTCAAATCCGATTACACTCAACTGTATCTATTTGAAGTGCTTATCGGGTTCTTGTCTACAGTCAGTTTTCCTTTGGGTTCGCCAACTCCAGGTATCAACATCATCTCATTTTCAGTTGCACCATTTACTGGGCTAAGTCTGCTAAGTCAGGCTCACACAGTAATTGTCGAATCTATCAGTTATATGATAACCGTAATTTGGGCAAAACAATTCATGCTCAATTTTGCTAAAGATGTTGTTCCAATCCTGCTACTTCCTCTTGGTCTAGTCATGCGTGCATTTCCATTTACTCGAACTACTGGTTCAAGCATTCTTGCGCTATGTTTTGCACTTTATTTTGTAATGCCCTTTGCATTCCTTCTATCAAACTATTTGGTTTTCGATGTGTATCTGCCGGGGAAACCAGACTTTACTTACGTTCCTACAATGTCTACATTTTTCTCGACTCAAAGAAGTGCGGCAGATTGGGAGTCTCAAATCGAGCAGGCTCGGACTACTGAAGGCAATACTCTTAACTCGGAGTTCCAAAACAACAATGCCCTTGCCAATTCGGTTTCAAGCACTCCTGCATGTACTGGTGGGGCACTAGAATATCTTCTTTGCAGTGCTCAGCATATTCTTTCGGGTGTTTGGTCGACTGCTGTCAACCTTAGTCACACTGTATTTGGTATTTGGCGATTTATGATGGGCTTTACCGGCGATTTCTTCTATACTTTAGGTACCAATCCACTTATGCCTGCCAGTACTTCTGCTGGTCTTTATTACTTTATTATTCAAGAAGTAGGTACAATCAGTCCATTTATCATACTCCTTACAGTGACGACTGTTCTCGAAATCGTCTTTACTGTGACACTTTATCGAAACATTTCGGTCATGATCGGCGGCGATGCTGATATAGTTGGTCTTGCAAAGATCGTGTAGTTATGAAAAAGCTCCTACTTTTACTTTGTATTATTTCGATTTCGTCTTTGCTATGGGCAGATGATATTTTTTCTGGAACTACTCCGATTAATCCTTCCTCAGGATTGCTAGATCAAAGTTCGATAATCTTGGGTATTATTGCACCATTGATGGTTACGATGGTAGTTTTGGCAGCTGCCGTCTATTTAGGGGGGCAAATGTTTGGTGCTGAAACTCGAGCTAAGGCTTCAGTCTGGGCACAAAGCATGCTCGTTGGGGTCGCAATCGGTGCTGGAATCTTAGCAATGCTTTACATAATACTTCCAAGCTTCCTTTCTGGAGTTGGTCCCTCAAGTAATTTAGAAAATTTATTACACGAAATTGTGAACTCAGCCGAAACAACTGTTGCCGTAATTATTATGGTCATGGTTGTTCTTGCTGGTCTTTGTTATGCAATAGGTCAGTGGGCAGGGGCTGACACACGAGCAAAGGCAGCTGCATTAGGAAACAATCTTCTTACTGGAGCAGTCTTTGTTTCAATTCTTTATGTAGTCCTATTCCAACTTATATTCAGTTCAAATACTCTTTCATTCTTCTTCCAAACAAGCGTTACTGGAATGTCTCTTTATGCATCGCTGATCATCAACATCGTATTTCTTACTTCATTAGTTATCCTAGTAACTTATGCAATTTCAAAATTCCTTAAAGTCCCAGAATGGGAAGCTTACCTAAACATCGAACTTTCAAACCTAATGACTTCATTTTTAGTCGTTATTTTTGTTGTCGGTTTCTTTGCAGCTGCTGATATATTTGTTCGTTATTATACTGATGGAATTGCAACAACTCCACCTCAGGCTGCAATTAAATTTATGCAAGGAACGGTTGCTGATAGCGTCTTAAAAGGCTTATATGATGTTTATGAAGTTCAGGCATGTACTTCAGTTCTAAACACATTCTCAAGAAGAATTGGTGAAGCAGTTCTTACTCAGTCCTATAAGATTTTTCCAGGTATTGACACATTTGTTTCTATTACAAACGTTCTTGGTGCAGGTTTAGTTACTATTTATGCAAGTGTCTCAGCACAGGTTTCTCTACTGTACCTTTTTGATAGTACTATGGTACATTTCTTCCTGCCAGCTGGGCTTATCCTGCGATTCTTCCCTCCAACTCGTGATGCGGGTGCATTCTTGATCGCAGTGGCCTTTGGTGCAGAATTTGTTTTCCCTCTAACATACATTATTAACAAAAACATCTTAACTGATATTGGTCTTGGCCCATACGAAAGTCCAAGAGTTCTAATGGCATCTATCTGCGGGCCATTTAAGTATGGGGCTTGGGGGTATTTGCTTAGTACTAATAATCCAATATTCAATAATATTCCAGGTGGGGCTAATGTTGCAAATTATCTTGCGGCAATAATGTCCGAAAGTACGTTAAATGGTATTTCTATGTCGGAGTTTATTCCGATCATGTCGAATGTGGCATCATTGTCTTTGCCAGCATTATTTATGCCTGCACTTTCAATGATGATTACAGTTGCATTTATCAATTCGACATCGAAATTTATTTCATCAAGGGTTTAGATTATGGATATCTCAGCTATGTGGTCGACAATTGCACTACCTCTTGCCGGCGCTTTTCTTATGCTTTCGCTAACCCTTATCGCAGTAGTTTATATGATCGGAAGCCTTCTTGCTAATGACAAGATTAAGGGCTGGGCGAAGCTCGAATTAGTCGAAGTGGTATACTCTGCTCTGATAATCACTATTGGTCTTTCTGGCTTAACTATTACTGATCAAGTCATTCAAGGTGCTCTTCATGTGAACAATATGGGTGGTTCATCAACTCAAACATTTGTTCCAGTGGTTATAAGCGGTACTAAGGAATATCGCAATGTCGATCTGTGTGATCCAAACTCTATAATCTCAACTAGTCCTCAATCCGTCTATTACAACATCTCCTCATGCCACATGAAATTGGGAATATACTTCATGCGTGAAATGTTTGATGAGACGAAGGCTTTTGCTTACGATACTTATCTTTCATACATAGAAACTTCGATGAAATCAGAATTTACAATCAACATTGAATTTGTATTTGAAAAGGCAGGGTTTTTCACATTCACCCCCTGGAAAGGTTTCTATTATATGGGTAATAAGGTCAAAGAAATGCTCTTTGACTGGTCAATCAAATTAATGATGCTAACTAAATTCCAAGAAGTACTTCTAAACTTCATTGCTACTGCACTATTTCCAACTCTTTTTGTACTTGGTGCTGCAATGCGTTGTTTTCCATTTACTAGAAAATTAGGTGGTCTTCTATTAGCTTTGTCAATCTCACTGTATTTCGTTTTCCCCTCGTTCTATGCATTTGGGGCTCTGATAATGATTAATCTAAAATACAACGCTCGCACAGCATGGCTTGCTGATTCAACGGCAAATCCAAATCACATTCCAGATCCCCCAATAGCTGATCTTCTTTATACAAATGGTCAAATCCAAACAATCGGTGGAAGTGGCAATGTATCGATAGACTCACTTCACAACCAACTTAACACTTATGATGGCATGTCAACTGAAGATTATCTAAGAATGATGGAGCAGCGAGGTTCTAATGGAGTAATGCCAACTTTCGATTTAACAAGTACTGCCCATGCACACGACACTGATGCTCAGCGTAATGCCGCACTACAGAGTGCTCGACAAGTAACTGACAACTGGTTTACTGCAGCTTCACAAAGAAGTCGTTTGGATAACTACATCTCAAATGTTTGGGTCAGAAATGGTGAAGTCGATACAATGTCTCGTATTACTTTTTGGTCTATGTTCTTTTCTATGTTGGGTGTACTTAGTACTATTGCAGCAACTAGGTCTCTCTCTATGCTATTTGGTGGAGATGCTGAAATCGCGGGTTTAACGAGGCTGATCTGATATGTCTACTGCAAAACAAAATTCAAGTCTCAACAACATCTTCAAGATACTAATCATAACTCTACTACTCTTTTCATCTATTTCCTTTTCTCAAACTTCGTTTGGTGATTTCTTCGATGGTGTGGCAGGAAATCTTACTACTCAGGGCCAGGGTTTTGTTCAGGCTAGTACATCTGCCGGAAGCACTGTCGGTGTAGCTGGTCGCTCAGTGTATGATGCATTTGTTCCATCTAGTTGTGGTTATGATTGGATATCAAGTAACCTACAAAATGACGCGTCACCACTTATAGTTTGGCTTGCTCCAGCTGCATTCATGGCTGTAGTTGTAGTAGTTGCAATAACTCTAATCTACATGATTGGTCAGTTCTTTGGAAATCCACAATTAATTGCACTTGCAAAAGAAGAAGGATATCAGAGTGCACTGACTCTATTCCGAATTGGTTTTATCGCAGCTGCGTTAATTACCAGTAATCTTTTCTACTCGCTTAATCCATCAACATCAGCTGTTAGCGGAGATCCAGATCCAATCTATTCTCATAATCCTTCCATGATCGATGCAGCCATGGCTTTCTCAAGACAAATGGTCAGCGACATGGTAACTCATTACGGAATGCTGGTACTCTACAACACTGTTGTACATACAATCTATTCTTCGACGATGTGGTTTGGGGTAACTTGGCGTGCAATGTATTCATTTAACTTAGGTCCAATTCTGCGTCCTGTAATTGATGTTTTAAGCAGTACTCTTCAATTCATGTCTCTTGGTATGACTGAATGGCTACTACACATCGTCACACTCTGTCTAATTAAAAGGTGGATGTGGGGTCTACTGATACCTCTTGGTATTCTCCTTCGATCGTTTCCATATACTCGATCTGCTGGTGAGGCTCTAATTGCGCTTTGCTTTGCACTAGTTCTTATATATCCATTTATGTTCCTATTCGATTACGAAGCACACAAAATTATGAAGAATTATCTTGTCGATTCGAAAGATGCTATGACAAATTTTGTTCATCGATCTGGTCTCTTATCTGTGTTCGGGTCAGTTTTTGTTTCAATGTTCCTAATGGCAGGTGTTTTCATCCCATTCTTCCTTGGTGGAGCACTTACGCTTGCATTTGAATTAATCCGCAGTTCTATCTACTATGTTGTTATCATAAGCCTTGTCTTACCTTTCTTGAATATCTTTGTGACACTTACGATGGCTAAGGAAACTGCAAAATTCTTCAACGTAGATGTTAATTACATGTCGTTCCTAAAGTTGATATGATCATTTGGGTGTATTTATGGATTTAATCGCGCTGGTGGATGCAAATTCAATTATCTCTAGTCCATTTACAACTCCAACTGGCACTGGCTTTTGGGATATCGCTGGATATAGTGGCGTTGCAATGGTTGCCTCAGCCGTAATGCTATCCTTCATTTATGTGTGGGGTACGTTATTCCGCAATCAAAACACAATTGCCTATGTAAAGATAGAATTTTACGAAATGATCGTGACTATCTTCCTTATGATTTTTATTTTGTCAGCCGTTGGTTCATTGAGTACTTTAAAAATTTCTAGTTTTCTGCCCTCATCAATGCTGCCTTCAGGTCTGTCTCCAGATACTACTATCTACGATGCAACTGCGCAATTCTATCAAGGTGCGGGAAGTATTGTTTCGGGCTGGCTTACAATGAATTATGTCTTTAACATGTACGTTGATCAAATGGCCTCAATAACTCCTTATGCTCGTCCACTTGGTGTCGGTCTAGTTGCATCTCCAATGGCAGGTTTTGCTTCACCAATCAAGCAAATCTTGTATAACATGTCTGTAGCTCTTTCTGTTTCCTATGTCGTTGTTCAGGCACAGTTAGTAGTTTACTTGTTCGCTCTTGACGCTTTCCTCAAATACTATCTGCCATTTGGTTTCTTCTTAAGAAGCTTTAGCCCAACTCGCAGGCTTGGCGGTACTCTTATAGGAGTCTCACTCGCATTCCTTTTCGTATTTCCAGCAATAACGCTAATTACATATTCACTATTTCTTTCTCCTGGGGCTCCAATGGTTAATTTCAATATGATGGTTGTGTCATACCTTCAAGATTTTGCCGGTGGTTCAGGAAGTAATTCTCTCCTTAGTCGCATGTCTGATTTCTTTACTCACAACTTCAGCGGAGGTTTAGTCGATATCGTCCTTAATTCGTTTGGTTCAATTGGTCAACTATTTGAAAACATCGTTGGTGGCACATTCCTCACTCTCTTGATTTTACCATTAGGTACTGTCAGTTTTGCATTTGCAATCGCGTTTCTTTCGCCAGCTTTTAACCTAATCATATTTACTCAGGCTGCAAGGGGTTTAAGTAAAAGCTTTGGTGAGGATGTAGATATCAGCTCATTAACGAGGATGATTTGAAAATGGCATTCACAGATTCATTTTACGCAGATTGGAACACAATATCTATTGCAGCCGCTTCGATATCTGTACTTGGTGCAATAATCCTCATCATGCTCTCGCGGCTCTTTAGTATGAAAAACCTTGAACAAGTGGGTAAGACAGAGCTTGTCTATGCCGGATCTACAGTTGTAATTGTAATGCTAATCGTTTCGATAATTAATTTTGGCGAGCCACTATTAGCCCAAAATACTCCATTATTTGCCGATGGTCATGGAACAAGTGTTGCCAAAAGCCTTTACATGGTTGCATACAGCATTCCACTTGACCGAGCACCTTACTCGATAGCATTTGATGTAAATGGTCATTCTGTCAGACCGAACACTCTTATCGATTGGATGGAGCTATATATGGAGACGCCCGTTGGTTGTGTTCAAAACTTCATGACGGTTCTCTATACAATGTCTATTCCAGTCGAAGCAATTTCATCTATCTTCATGGAAGTTTTCATGTCTGAGCACGCATCTGGTTTTGGTATAAAATGGATTTCAGAGCGTATCATTAATGCTGCGACCTCCCTTTCTTTCTACACATATGCATTCTATCTTCTTGAGCATACGCTCGATTTTATCAAGTATTATGCAGGATTTTTCTTCTCGATTGGCGTAGCACTAAGAGCTTTTCCACCATCACGTGGTGCTGGAGCATACATTATGGCTCTTTCATTTGGGCTTTATTTCATATTCCCGCTTTCCTACGTCTTAGTTGCTACTGTTTCTTTACCTCATGCGCAATCAATGATCAGCGTTCCTAATAACAATCCTTCAATCTCTATTCCATCAGGTCACTTAGGCTACACTTGCCTTCTACCCCCTGCACCAGATCAAGTTAATTACGCTTGCGAAGCTCCAACTGTGGGATCTGCCTTCGATCTACCAAGCCGCTATGCTGCTGTGGCTGATAATTTGTCTGATATTTTGCAATTTAAGCTTCTTGATTTTTCAAGGCATTTGGCTTCTGCAATTTGCATTTCTCCACTAGTTTCATTTGTCATCCTAATGACATTTGTCCTGAATACCACTTCACTCTTTGGAGGGTCTATTCCAGAAGTCGGACGTGGATTAGTTAAACTAATCTAATCATTCTTTTGTTTTTGATTTTCCATTTGGTAAAATAGATAACAAATCATCTGGGTGGGCAGATAGTCTTTTTGCAATTGATTTTGCAAGACTTCCCTTATCTTTTCCTGAAGCTGCTGGGTAAATCAAAAGCTGCTTTTCAAGTTTTTGTTCTGAAACTTCTGGTAAAACCGAGGCAATTCCACCCAAAAGCCCTAATCTTAGTAAAAGTTTTGTGCCCCTAAACCACTTTCGCTCTCCTAAAATAGCGAATGCTCCTGCTTGAACAAACCCACCACTGACATTTTTTGTCAATTGTTTTTTTTCTGCAGCATACACATCTACTGATGCATTTGCATTCTTCCATGCATTGGAAAAACATGCTGCAAATTGAGCTACTTCAAGCAAGTCTTTTTCAGTTGCTTTTTCTACTCCTTCTTTTAATATAAAAACAGCTGCACCTTGTATTTCAGCATGGAAAAATAAATCCGCTTCTGTCATGTGCTTTGATACTAATTGGTCATTTTGCTGAACATTTCTGCCTCCTATTGCAAGCAGACCTGAATTAGTTTTCATGTGATGAAATTTCTCAAACCATTCTTTCTCTCTTTTTACTCTTATTTCTTTTTTCTGCTCTTTTGTAGCCAACTCCATTTCCTTTTGGGTCTCTTTTATTGCCTCTTCAAGGCCTTCTATCTTTTGCCTTGTCTCTTTTGCTAATTGGTAATATCCGCCTGCATTTTCATGGACAGACTTTAAGTAGTTTAACTTGATTTTCATAAGTGTGTATTAAAAAGCAGTTAAATTAAAGTCTTCTTAATGCAGGCGATTTGATGAATGATAAAAAAAGCCTAATCATAAGTATCATAGTTACAGTCATTATTGTTGCAATTATAGCAAGCCTTATCGATCCAAGTAAGCTTATTGATCGGCTTTCTAAAACCGACCTTCAATTCCTATCATTGGCAATTCTTTGTTATCTTTCTCTTAATATTCTTGTAACTCTTCGAATCAAGGCATTATTAGAAGAAATGGGGCAGAAAGTATCATTTTTTGATTGTCTTTTCTCACACTACGGTGGAATGCTAGCTTCTGATTTTACTCCTGCAAGAAGCGTTTATTTCTTGACTGCTTTTCTCCTTAGCTCACAAGATCAGGGTAAAATTGAAAAAACTCTGACCGCAATTTTCGCTCCTCAACTGCTTGAATTTCTTCTCAAAGTTGTTTGCACTGGTATTTTGACAATTTTTCTTATCGGACGACTTTCAGGAATTGGGAGTTGGAGTCTCTATATTATGGTTGCAATAATCGCAATTG